>NZ_JBBKBV010000003.1:0-194587 GCF_037892815.1 Oceanobacillus sp. HCA-5259
AGATTGGAACTACACGCCCCCAGCAAAAATAAGCAAGCAACAAGCATTAGTAATGACTTCAATTACTTTCCCCCCTTCTTAAACTCTTCTGCCCGTTAGTTTAAGTACCTTTTTTCACAATATTTATAACTCATTTTACCATATATTCCAAACGCCTTCACAAGGTCCATTAAAGCGTTGTAGAGTCTCATAATTATGATGGGAGTGAAAACATCCTGTTTGGGAAAGTGATTCACTGGCTGTGAAGAGGCCCAGGGGTTCGAGCCCCTAGGCGTCATTCTTAACCAAACAAAAGAACACTCTTGCTAATTCAACTATAGAATAAGCAAGAGTGTTCTTCATAAAGACGACTTCAGTGGGAAGCCTCCATCCTCCACTGATGGTTAGTCGCACTTATCGGTCCTTTACGGGCAGTTAATCTCCCACCTACCTTCCTCGTACTTGAACCGGGAGTCTCACTGCCCGTTTAGGTTGGATAGACTTCTTAATATTGGAGCCCTAATACGTAATTACTTTTATCCCTTTAATAATATTCCAAATAAAGTAGTATACATCAATAAGGAAGCATATGACTACGGCGATGATGGTTGCAATATAAAATGCCCCAGTTGGTTCTGATAACCCTAATCCTAAGGCAGCAAGAACAAGAATAGCAATAAGTGATGCAATCGCTGGAATTATATGTGTCCAAAGTGCTTTTTTCGCATGTAGTTTAGTTGTTTCATTTCCGAGAATCCAAACAATGATTGGAAACAAGATGGGTGCAAAAAAGATACTCCAATAACACAATGCTGATAATAATTTATTTTCTTCTATCATAATCACCTGATTTCTTAATTAATAGATAAGCAATTTGAACTTTGGCAACCAAAAATATGGTCGGAAATATCACCAATAAATCTATTGCGTTTAGACCTAAACTAGGCGATAGCTTTTAAAAATGTACCCAAGACACTAAAAAGACTCTCACTCGGCAAAGTAAGAATCCCAAAATCCTAAGGCGAGAGATTTCCTTCGCCTAACCATATTCTGCCTTTAGAATAACCGATTTATTCTAAGGGGTCAAGGAGTGAGTTTACTGTGTGGGGTTTATGTTCTCTAATAAAAGTTGGGTTTAAAACATCATAAGCGATAAATAAACCAAAAGTAACTACACTTCCATAATCATACTTTTTTCGGTGGATGTGAACTAGGGAATTATATTGTGGAATGGTGGGGTTCCCTATTTCGTTAATAAATTTCATATACACATTAAGGAAATGAATTTTTAATCCACGGGATAATAGGAATAACCAAGAAAATAAACCCCTTTATTAAGGGTCTATTATTTCAAATATCTTCTCTATTTTCTTTAAAACTTGATTTTACCCTATCATTGTTATATAATAATATTGCTTTGCAAATTTCATCTATTTAAAGTTTTAAAATGGGGCTGTAGTTCAGCGGGAGAATACTTGTCTGGCAGACAAGGGGTCACGGGTTCAAATCCCGTCAGCTCCACTACCTAAAAACACTCTTACTTATTCTATTACAGAATGGAAGAGTGTTTTTTAACTTTAAAAAGCGTTGTAGAGCCTCATTTTATTAATTGTTTTTGTTTTTTAAAGGTAGTTAGAGATAGGAACTCCGTTATCTGTATTTCTTCTGTCTTTAAGAATCCGTTTTTCAAATAGAAGGCTACTGCCGGTGCATTTTGGGTTCCAGTTGATACTACTATTGCTTCAAATTTTTCCAATTCGACCTCGATAAAATTTAATAACTTCTCAGCAATTCCCTTCCTGAAATGTTTAGGATGCACCATTAATCGGTGTATATCGATTATCCTACCGTCTGTTTTTATAGAAATAACTCCGCATAACTCTTTATTTAAGTAATAACCAAAGAAAGTCTCCCCACATTGTTGTAACGACTGCACGGTGTCCTTTAAAGGCGGTATATCATAAAAGTCAATTATTTTTGCCTCCACGTTGTATGAAGGTATTTGAATGTTTAATACTTCTTTTGAAACCTCAGGATTGGTTATATCTATCTTTTTAATCAAGGCTATTCCCCATTTACTGAAATTTTTTTAGCAATTTTTATTATCAGCAGTTTATACTACAATCCGACCCTTTTCTCGAAAAGGTTTGTTCTGCAATCACTCCCAATTCTTGAAAATCATTCTTAGGGAATAGACATTACAATGGATATTTATATTCTTCAACATTTAATTTGAAACCACCCTGTTTCATTTAGAAAGTCTCTTCTGGATAAACTTTGGCCAGAAATCAATTGGCGGTAAGCAGTAATAGTACCATCGTGTGAAACTATATAAATCTTATCCTTTTTTAACAACTTCAAATTTGCAATAAATTTTACCGCAATTTTATTGAATTCACAATCGGGCATAGTATTTATACCATCAGACCACAAATCAGGTGGAACATTCATATCAATTTCAAAATTCGGATAACCTTTTTTGATTGTTTCTAAATCAATTATTGTATCACAAGGCAAGGTTTTTCCGTTGGGCGGATAGGAAATATTCGTGGGGATACTAATGGACTTACAATCTTACGACAATCAATATTCCAAGCCCAAATTAGTGCAGTTTCCAGCGTTCTTCTAATAGGACTAATAAATATAATATCCTCATCCGTTAAGGGGAACTTTTTCCTTAACACCTTCGCTTGATTTATTCCTTTTGCTGTTAATGCAGGATTTTTTATGTGTAAACTGTTTGGTATATCTAGTGTATGTTCTCCTTGACCATGACGAATAAATATCAACTCCACTTAATCACCACTTATATAACATTTTTTAAACACCCTACTTCTATTAATTCCCTCTTAGTGATCAATATCCTTCTCATTACCTTATGTGTTGAAAAGCTTCCTCTATTAGATGAACCGATTGTTGAACAAAAAGCTTTTTGAATTAATCTTTAGTCTATTTTAACATATTTAAATGAAGTTAAAATCCACAAGGGACAGGAATATCCAGAAATTAAGATCCTTTAATTAAGTCCATTATTATCAAAATCTAATCTTTCATGTTTTTGAGAAGGGGCGAGAATTTCGTAGTTAGAACAATCAATATCTAAAAGTATTGTGAGATCTCCATTCATCATTCCCCCTTCTCATTTTTATAAATAAACCGATTTATTCTTAATTTCTTAGTTGTGTTCTTGGATCTACATCATGACCGACTTTAGGAAATCAGCTTTTTAAAATCTTCTTTTACTAGACACAAGTTACTATTTACTCTAAATTGCCAACTAACCCCTTTTCATTTTAAAGTCTGATGTCTTTTCTTTACAAAAATATAACAATCTCAATCCTATGTTTAGTATAGACTTGAACGGGAATGCATCCTGTAAGCAAGAAAATATTGCTGATGGGAAATGAATTTCCCTACTTTACGGCAGTTACTGCACGTAAAAATACTACCAAGGAGGTATTTAAAGTGGCACGTAAAGAAAATCAGAACAATAAGAAGATGACGGTTGAGGAAGCTGGTCGTAAAGGCGGAGAAGCTACTTCAAGAAATCATGACAAAGAGTTTTATCAAGAGATCGGTCAAAAAGGTGGAGAAACCACTGCCGAGACTCATGATAAAGAGTTTTACCAAGAGATTGGCCAAAAAGGTGGAGAAGCCACTGCAAGAAATCATGACGAGGATTTCTATGAAGAAATTGGTCACAAGGGTGGAGAGGCAAGAGCAAATCAGTCCACTAACAATTCCAATAAAATGAGTCAAGAAGAAGCTGGACGTAAAGGCGGAAGAGCTAGGGCAAATAAACGAAACGATAATTAAATAATTGCTTTGTTGATATACAAAGGCGGCCACTATTGGCCGTCTTTTTCTTGAGTAATTTTAGTAAGAAATCAAATTTCTATGGATATAGGGGAACTTCTTTAAACAGATGAATATACATGTAATGTAGAAAACAGGGATTAGATATTGCCTTCTTTATCCTCAGGGTTCAGGGCTTTCCACCTTACTAAGCCAGACAAGAGGGCAATTCTTTTTCCCGTTCCCCTCATCAAAACGTACGTGAAATTTTCTCTCATACGGCCTTTCCGACGTTCTTTTTACTTTGGCTTTACGGACTTCCATTGGCACAAAGATATAATGTTTTCCTAAGTTCTCGAGCTTTTGCTTTACTGGCTTCGTTATCCATTTTCTTGGCATTCACTGACTCCTACCTCCTCCCAAACTTATGAACGAAGCGGTGTATTGGCTTTTGCCGTCCTTCCCTAAACAACCTTGTGTTACGTTTTTAAACAAAGTATGGCTTAATACAAATGTAAGCATATTTTTTCATTTTTCAACATTTCCCGGGAAATATTTCTCTCCCTATGACTCTCTTCGCGGAATATTAATTGTTTCTTTATCTATATCTTGTGAATGAGTTCTTTTTCTATGTTTATGTTCGACACTGAACAGCCGATTGCTCGAGATGGTGTATTATTAAACACAAAAGATTCAACCGTCTCTTCACCGGTTTCCATATCCTTTATCGTAATTTGATTCTTAGCAACCTCTTTTTCGCCAACAATAATCACTTTTTTCACATTTTCCTTGTTCGTTTTATCAAGTGCTTTCCCCAATTTTTTGTCCACCAATTCAAGTTCCACTTTATGCCCTTTCTCCCTTAAAGATTTTGCAACAAGCAGCGATTCTTTCGGTGTTTTCAAAGGAATAATATAATAGTTTACATCCCAAGGCGGGATTTATTTGAACTAGGCGAAAATGTCGGATCCGAACAAAACTCAAATATTGAAGCGGATAGACCTGTAATAGTTATCTCGAACAACTTAATTAACTCCACTGCAAGCAATATAATAGTCGCTCCTTGTCAAAAACACTAAAATACAAGGTTTATTCATTGAATAATAATCGTGATTCATTTCATTCAAAAAGGAGCCCTCATATTGGCTCCTTTTATTTTTTTGCATATATTTCTCTTATATGAATAGACTAACAATACTTCGCCCGTCATGTCGCGGGCAAACCACCCCGCAGGGAATCTCCTCGGGGGTTCTTTATATATGAAAGTTTATTGCTGGTGAACCATATGAAAAAACCAGCTTAACTGTCTACAACAGCCAATCTGGTTTCTTCATTTCACTATTTAATTTTCCTTCTAATCAACCCGTATTAACTAACCCCGCCGCAACACCATTAATCGTCAATAACACATCCGTCTTCAATTCTTCAGAAGGATTTTCCGTCGCTCTTAATCTCCGGATGGAATCGACCTGCAAAATGTTTAACGGGTCAACATATGGATTACGGAGATGGACGGATTCTCGAATATTTGGTGAGTGGCATAGGAGCACTTCATTGCCAGTAATTTGCAATAATGCCGCTCTTGTTCGTTTATACTCATCCTTAATATTGTTAAATATCCGTTTGGCTACTTCTGGATCTTCCACTAATTCCAAGTACTCTCTCGCACTTCCCATATCTGCCGTCAATAAAGCCATTTGCAAGTTGTTGACCGTTGCATGGAAGAAAGCCCAATCGTTATACATCGTCTGCAGGATCTCCAAGTTACTTTCATCCTGGTCTATGAATGTTTGTAAGCCTGTACCTGCTGCATACCAAGCCGGGAGTAAGTGTCTCGACTGTGTCCAGGCGAAGACCCATGGGATTGCACGCAAGTCCTCGAAATGCTGACTGTTCTTTCTGCTCATTGGGCGGGAGCCGATATTTAATGCATCAAGTTCCGCTAGTGGTGTCGCTTCGTTGAAATAGGTTAGGAAATCGGGATCACCGAAAACAAGGGATTGATATTTTTCCAATGATTTTTCTGAAATGACTTCCATTGCTGTTTCCCATTCTTCTTTACGAAGTTCCATCTGGTCAGGTGCGCTCGCAACTTTGGCGCTCGCTTCAAATAAAGCGGAAGCTGCTTGCTCCAAGTTTCGGTAGGCGATATCTTCCAGTAAATATCTCGAGGATAGTACTTCACCTTGCTCCGTAATTTTCACACCATCTCCAAGTGTTTCCACTGGCTGTGAGAGAATACTCGTATGGAGTGAACCACCCCCGCGACCTAATGAGCCGCCACGTCCATGGAAATACTTCAAATGAATATTATAATTTCTTGCCATCCGGTGAATATCTTTCTGTGCTTTAAACAGTTCCCAATTCGCGCTTAGCGTTCCACCGTCTTTGCTTCCATCGGAATAGCCCAGCATAATTTCTTGATGATTGTGACGTGCTTCCAGTTGTTTTTTGTAAACGTCTGCCTCAAATAAGGTCTGCATGATCTCCGGACCTGCTTTCAAATCATCAATTGTTTCAAGTAGTGGTGCGACGTCCAAATCACTTTCTACTGTTCCGTCCTGATTGATCCGGTACAGTCCAACTTCTTTAGCAAGTACAAGGACTTCCAGTAAGTCACTTGGAGATTCTGTCATACTAATTAAATAAACTTCAATCGCACGTTTGCCAAATTCTTCATGTGCCTGCTTAATCATTTTGAATACGCGTAACATATCCTGTGTCGCTTTGGAATATCTATCGTCTGTAAGCAGTAATGGTCTTGGGTCTTCCAATATTTTATACAAGAATGCTTGTTTCTCGGTTTCCGTAAGATTGGAATAATCGTCAGCGAGTTTGACTACTTTTAAAATCTCTGCAATTGCTGATTCATGTTCCCCGCTGTGATTCCGGATATCCAGTGTCGCCAAATGGAAACCAAACATCTCTACTTGGCGGATAAGCTTGCGAATCGCTTTTAGTTTTCTATTTTCTGGTAAATGTTTTTCTACACTTCTTTTGATTTCCTTCAGGTCACTAGCTAATTCCTCTGCACGGGTATAGCCTAAGACTGATTTCCCTTTTTCTCTGATACGTTTTAAAATAACAGCAAATTTACGTCGATAGACTTCGGATTTCACTCGCCATTTTTCATCTTTTTCTAAGTATTCTTTCTCCTCAGCTTCTACCTTTTCGATGAATTCTTGTTCGATAACTAAGCGTTCGGTAGATTGACTGAACCTTCTCATTAAATTCGTAATGGAAGCTTCATATTTCTTTAAAATAAGCTGCTGTTGCATTTCAAGTGTCGTCCAAGTGATTTCTGGCGTTACATTCGGATTCCCGTCCCTATCACCACCGATCCAGGAACCGAAACGGATAAAGTTTGGCACTTGCCACTCCTTCTCTGCTACCTGATCCCGGAGCTGTAATTCCAATTCCCAGAAAACGTCAGGTAGTGTATCGAAGAGGACCTGATTAAAGTAATAGAGACCATTCTTCACTTCATCCAACACTTCCGGCTTCCTATGTCTTAATTCATCGGTATGCCATAATGCCATTACTTCGTTGAACAGACTGTCCTCAATTGCTTTCCTCTCCCACTCGGTGATAAGCGGGTTATCTATTTTACGAAGGTTTTCTGATATCCGTTTTTGACTTTCAAGGACCGTTCGCTTTGTCGCCTCGGTTGGGTGAGCCGTCATAATTAGTTCAATCGATAAGTCATTGAGAACGCCCTGTATCTCTTCTTCATTCAAATTATATTCCTTTACTTTAGTGACCGCTTTCTCGAGTGAGAAGGCTTGACTTGTCCCTTCCTCAAGTAGATATTGGCGTCTGCGCCTAATCCGGTGATTCTGCTCCGCTACGTTCACGAGATGGAAATAAACAGAAAATGCCCGAATTACTTGTTGCCTCATTGGTGGTTGTAAGTTGCTGATTTCTTGTTTCAATTCCGCATACAAATCTTTATCGAATTTTTTTCGAATACTTTTCGTCATTTTTCGAATCGTTTCGACTTTATCAAATAACGCTTTACCACCATGGAGGACTAATATTTCGCCTAGTATATTTCCAAGCATATTCACATCATTTTGCAATGGAGTGTTATGAGCTGTTGTTTCTATCATTTTTGTCCCCTCCTTAGTTGTATTCTTTCTATCATACCACTTATCTTAAAAATTAATAAAGTCTAACATCGATTTTCAGTGTAAATAATAGATTCACTTTTGATAGCAAAAAGCCGAATGATACGGTGCATTCGGCTTTTTTGCTTTTAATATATCCATATTTTTCTTACTTGGCGAATGATTTATCAAGCATATAGCCAACCAATGCTTCTCATATCGCTGGCTTGTTCGAGAATTGGCTGTTATATAGGTCTGCATAAAACCCCTTTTTCTCCAATAATTCAACATGTGTGCCTTGCTCCATAATATTTCCTTTATCCATTACCAATATAAGGTCAGCATTTTTGAGCGCTTTCATTACCATAAGCTATATTTTCCTTAATCGTTCCATTAAATAGCCACGTATTCTGAAGAACGATACCTAATATTTTTTCAGTTCAGAACGTGACATAGCTTGTATATTGATTCCATCAACCTTAATCGAACCACTATTTAATTCATAAAATCTCATTAATAAATTGATCAAGGCTGTTTTTCCAGCACCGGTTTATTTCCCTTCAGTATACACAGCCATCGCATCCCGCATAAACATTGCCAAGCCTTCCCCAAACTGGTCAATGTTTTTCGTGAATCGCTCATCTGCGACATACATCTCACCAAGTCCTTTAAAATTATTTTTATTTCATTCGCCCATTCTTGGGTAATTCAATCTCCTTCTAGACGTTTTCACCATATAGTGAATGGAAGAGTATGTTTAGGAGGTTGAACGAATGAATCATAATCCGTATGATCCGTATCAATACCCACATGATGAGTACGAAGAGTATGATGAGGAAAGACTATTCCCGAGTAATTTACCAATTGTCGGTGGCGGACAGCAATCTCCTCCACCGTTTGGACCAGGGTTTCCAAGTGGACAGTTGGGACCTGGCTCTGGTGGCAGCTGGTCACCAGGGGGACCTGGTGGGCCTAACTTCGGAGGAGGCTGGCCGGGTGGATCTGGAGGACCCGGTGGGCCTAGTTTCGGAGGAGGCTGGTCGCCGGGTGGACCTGGAGGACCCGGTGGGCCTGGTTTCGGAGGAGGCTGGCCGCCGGGTGGACCTGGAGGACCCGGAGGACCGGGCGGATTTCCAGGGCAAGGGCAGCAGCAAGTAGGACCACCTTCCGCTCCACCACCGAATTTCACCCCACAGCAAAGTCAGGTGCAAACCTTTGCTGTTGATCCGGGCGCTATTCGCGGCTGTTTATTCCGCTTCACTTATATTTGGTTAAGAAGAGATCAATTCTGGTTCTACCCGACCTTTGTCGGAAGAAATTCAATCGCAGGTTTCCGCTGGCGAGGGAACCGTTGGGTGTATTTCGGAATCGACCTTAATCAAATTCAATCCTTCCAATGCTTTTAATAGGAGCGGGACATTCAAGCACTATTCTTGGATGTCCTGTTTTTTTAATGATATAAGTTGGACAGACCATTAAGTCCGATGTTGTTTCCGTAATGGTGAGTTGTTAGATTGGGCTATCGGACAAATAGGAAGGGAAATCTATGAGACTCGTCCAATAGAACTCTAGACCTGAACTCAAATGTAAATTTATATTAACAATTCATCAACAAATTCTTACCAATTTCTCATCTTCCTCACAGCGCGCTTTTACCTCTGGCGGATAATATTACATTGCAAGGAGGAGAAAGGACATGGCAATTGAAATTTTTAGGAGAAGAGAACAGAAATATTTAATTACAACGAAACAATATGAAGAACTTGTTGACAGGATTTCTCCCTACATGCGGCCGGATAAGTTCGGTAACAATGGCAAGTACACGGTGACGAGCCTCTATTTCGAAAGTAACGACTGGAAAATTTATTATGAAACGAAGAACAAATTAAAGTATCGGCAAAAGCTGAGACTACGTGTGTATGATGATGCGGCTTTGGATAGTACGGCTTTTTTCGAAGTGAAACAGAAACATAAGAAGGTTGTGAATAAACGACGGATGCGTCTTCCTTTATCTGAAGCCTACCGTTACATTTATTTCCCGAATCGGAGTTTGGAAGAATTCGAGACTTCCAATCTGCAAGTATTACGAGAAATCGACTACTTTAGAAACTTATATCATTTAGAACCGGAAATGGTCGTCAGTTATGACCGGCATGCATTGCATCATAAAGAAGATGCAGACTTAAGAATGACATTCGACTTTAATTTACGCTGCAGGGATGATGATCTACAGTTGGCAAACGGTTCTTATGGGGACTTATTCATTGATGAAGATCTCGTTGTTCTTGAAGTGAAAGTGAATGATAGTGTCCCATTATGGCTTGCACGTATTTTGCAGGAGCTCGATTGCGAACAGCGAAGTGCTTCGAAGTTTTGCACAAGTATGGAATTATTGCATGGTATCGCATCACCCGCAGGAACGGCGCGTGAAACGGTTCATATAGGAGGAATGTAAGATGGATATGATCAATCAATTTTTTACAGTAGATGGTGGGGAAACGACATTGGTGCTCAGTTTAGCCGCAATGGCACTTACAACGATTTTAAGTATTATTATTACGCTTGTTTATCAAATTACCTTTTCAGGTGAGCGTTATTCTCAGAATTTCGTGCACACAATCATTATCATGAGTGTTGTCGTATCTGTTATTATGAACGTGGTGAGCGGGAATGCCGGAGTTGCCTTTGGTTTATTCGCAGTCTTCTCCCTAATCCGCTTCCGTAGTGCTGTAACAGATGCAAAAGATATTGCTTATATATTTTTCGGGCTTTCGGTTGGGATGACTAGTGGATTATATCAATTCCAGTTAGCCATCATCTTGACATTTTTCGCAAGTATTTTATTTTATATCCTCCATAAAGTCAATTATGGGAAAGGCAAGGACACCCAGATTCTTAAAGTGACCGTACCGGAGAATTTGAACCATGAGAACCTGCTTGATGACGTATTCGAAGAGTTCACACTCTCAAGTCACCTGCGCCAGGTGGAAACGACAAACCTTGGAACGATGATTATGTACACATACGCAATCCGGACGAAGAATGATACGAACGATAAAGTACTGCTCGACCGGATTCGGGAAAAGAACGCGAACCTGAAAGTATCTTTATCGTACTTGCAATCTGGAAATTAATTAAAGAGACCAAAGGCGGAAGCGCCCGTTCAGCAACGTACAAACTGGAGCACTCCGGAATGAGATAAAGGAAACACAACGAACGCAGTGAGTTGATGTTGACTTATCGACTGGAGGAGTGTGAAGTTTGATAGTTGCTGGGCGCTGAAGCCGGACGTGGCTAGCCTAGGATACCTATATTATTACAGCATTTTTATATTATAGTTTCCTATGCCACAAAAAAGCTGCCCAGCTCAAAATGGCAGCTTTTTTCTTATGCTTCTTCTTTTAAAATCTCGTCCACGGTATTTTCTACTTCGGTCCGGGTCATCTTCTCGTGTCCGTCATCCATTGCTTTTAGCGTCTTCTTCGCAAGGGCAAGCGGAATTCGGCAGAAGAGGACAATATTCTTCGTCTCAAGGTCTTCCATATATTCATCCGCCTTGGCCAAGTTATCTCGAGCATAATCGAACATATCAGCACGCGTCCAACCATCCGGGATGAAACGGACACCACGTTCCGCATCTTCGTCCTGATTTCTTAACATGTTCACCGCTTGCAGACCGCGGCCATATCCGATTGCGAGGTCATAATCGGTTTCCGTACCGTCATACCACTTCCAAATATCGGATAGCATAACACCAACGATCCCAGCTACAAAGTACGTATATTCATCAAGTTCTTCCTTTGTCGTTACAATGAAGTCTTTTTCGACCCATTTCGCCATTCCGTCCGCCATAATGCTTGTTGCTTCCATCACTTTCCTAGTAATTTCCGCTGGGCAGACGTCGATCCAATCAGCGAGGCGCTGAGTTACTTCCGGTAATTCTTCGTAAGGCTTGATTAGCGTTTCATATGCTTCACGGTCAAAACCTTTTTCGGACCGCAACAGTTCAGCTGTCTTCCGCAGTAAATGTGTTTTCGTTTCTTTCTGCATTGTTTCATGATCTTCAATCTCATCAATCGCACGCATGCATAAATAAGCTGCGCCAACTGTTTTTCGTAGCTTCGATTTTAATAATTTAATTGGTATATAAAAAGTTCTACTTGTCAGCTTTAACATGTGCATTGCTTCTTTTTGTAATTTCACTTCTGTGCTCAACACGTTGTCCTCCCTTTAAAACTTGAGGTAATTCAATTATAACAAACTTCACGCGCTTTTTCCTCCTTATGCTCGACTCTTGTGAAATTAACGGTTAACCCGTAGAATAATAAAGTGAAACTTCATTCAGTGGGGCTTCCCTCCCCACTGAATGTTAGTTGAACAGAATCAGGAATTTACGGACTGTTTATCCCCACCTTAACATTTTGGTTTTCCCTCTTGTTTAGAGGTGGGGGGTATAACAGACTGTTAATACATGTACTAATAATAGAAAGGTCGTTACATCATGAATAAACGTGTCTATTTTTTAATGACGGTATCCTTTGTCGTCGGAATGGTGGAGCTCATTATCGGGGGAATTCTCGATCTGATTGCGGAAGATTTGAATGTGAGTCTCGGATCTGCGGGAATGCTGATTACAATCTTCTCTCTTACATTCGCTATTGCTGCTCCGATTCTGCTCGTTCTCACTGCGAAAGTCGAGCGAAAACGACTCGCATTGATTTCCTTAACCGTCTTCTTATTCGGGAATATACTTGCACTAATTAGTCCGTCTTATAGTATTCTCTTTATCGGAAGAATTATTTCTGCCGTGAGCAGTTCAATCTTAATCATCCTCTGTGTTGTGCTCGCAGCGAACATTGTCGAACCTAAATACCGCGGACGTGCGATTGGGATTGTAAGTATGGGTGTTAGTGCTTCGCTTGTGTTAGGTGTACCAATTGGGCTAAGTCTTGGCAACCTATTCGGGTGGCGTGCTCCTTTTCTCATGATTGTTATTCTCACTGTCATTAGTATGGTTGGAGTCTATTTCTTCATGGAGCGCGTTG
Organism: Oceanobacillus sp. HCA-5259; assembly: GCF_037892815.1. Lineage (NCBI taxonomy): Bacteria > Bacillati > Bacillota > Bacilli > Caryophanales > Bacillaceae > Oceanobacillus > Oceanobacillus sp. HCA-5259. Next base: position 12,926 of record NZ_JBBKBV010000003.1, read on the forward strand.
CTCCACGTCCAGTCAGTACAATTAAAGAACAATTCCTTTCACTGAAAGACCAGAAAGTTTTCTTCGCCCATTTAACCATCTTTCTCATGCTCACGGGACATGCAGTGTTATATGCCTATTTGACACCATTTGTACAAGTAACGATGGGGCTTGAGGAAAATAGCATTAGCATCGTGTATCTCCTGTTCGGGCTTGCTGCGGTAAGTGGAGGAGCTTTCGGTGGAACATTGGGAGATAAATTTGGTAATACGCGAGTAATCTTGCTCTTCATTACGATTTATGCTGCCATGCTATTCGCCATCTCCCATACAACATCAATCATGCCATTATTTATTGTCGTGCTTGCCTTGTGGGGATTAATGAGTTGGTCAGTCACACCCCCGATGCAAAGTTATTTAATCGATTCTGCTCCGGAAACAGCGGATATGCAAATCAGCATCAGCAACTCCGCTCTCCACTTCGGTATTGCCTTTGGTTCCTTCATCGGCGGAATTTCAATTGACCGAGTAGGAGTAGAAATCAATCCATACATCGGTGGCCTATTTGTTGTCGTTGCTTTTCTCACGATGCTTCTTTCTAACAGACAAAAGGAGAAAAATAAAGAATTGGTAACGAATTGATGCTGTTTTTTAATCTCTATTTATCTTATACTGAAGGTAAGTTATTTCATTAAACTAAAACGAACAACTGTCTACGGGGAAAAGAGGTAAAAGATGAAGCAAACAAGCAGATTTATTACATTTCTCGGCGGTAAAAATTTATTCTTTCTCTTTGCTTTATTATCGCTGATTGGGCTCACCATTTTTATTTTTGAGCGGATTTCTTTTGTGTTCTATCCAGTGCTCGTTATCGTTTCGACCATAACGCCGCCACTGATATTGGCATTCATTGCCTTTTATCTATTAAATCCGATTGTGAATTTACTCGAGCGGTTCCGAATTAAACGGATTTGGGGAATCATTATTCTGATACTTGCGATTGCCGGTATTTTAACAGGTGTTGTGCTGCTTACAGCTCCACTGATCGAAACGCAAATTAACGATTTAATCCGGAACTTCCCTAATTATCTATCCCAACTCGGGGAAACCATTACGAATTGGGTGCAAAGCTCTTTTCTCGCACCTTATTATGAGGAAGGATATAACTGGGTGGCTAATAATTTAAGTGATCTGCCGGGTATCGTTGGCGGATACCTGATTAACGCCTTTGAAAGTGTGCAGACGTTCGCTTCTGCGGTAACAAATATTGTCGTCACGATTGTGACATTTCCTATTATTCTTTTCTTCTTGTTAAAGGATGGAGGACGATTTAAAAATTATTTCTTGACCTTGCTGCCACCAGCTTTCAGAAAAGATGTGAGCCGGATTCTTCATAATATGGATACACAGGTCGGTTCTTATATCCAAGGTCAGATTATCGTTGCGACTTGCATCGGAATTCTTTTATATATCGGTTACTTAATTATTGGTATGCCTTACGCGTTGACACTCGCAATCATTGCTGCAGTGACGTCTGTTGTACCATATCTCGGGCCGACTATCGCGATTCTTCCGGCAATCATTATTTCGATTGTCGACTCCCCGTTTATGCTGCTGAAGCTTGCGATTGTTTGGGCGGCTGTGCAGTTCTTAGAAGGGAACTTTATTTCCCCGAATGTGATGGGGCGCACGATGCAGATCCACCCGCTTACGATTATCATCGTCTTGCTTGTATCCGGAAATCTCTTCGGCATTGTTGGTGTTATCCTAGGGATCCCAGGATATGCAATTTTGAAAGTTCTTGTCCAATATCTATTTGATAAATTTAAACAACGATATAATAAGTTCTTTGGTGAAGTGCACGGAACGTATCCGATTAACGAGGATGAAATAAAAAACAGTTAGGAGTTGTTCCAGATGGATAGGAATGCGGACGTCATTTATTTCAGCTCGCTAAAATCGAACGGAGAGCGTATGATTTTAGCTGCTACGGAGAAAGGGTTGTGCTGGGCCGGTGGATTCAATGAAACAGAAGAAGATATGAAGACTTGGCTACTAAAGCAGAACCCAAATCAATCATTTGAGCGGAATGAAAAGAAGCTACAATATTATAAGCGCGCATTCGAAAACTACTTTTCAGGGGAGAAAAAAATGCTTGATGTTCCTCTTGATCTTAAGGGCACCGCGTTCCAGCTTGCCGTTTGGGAAGCTTTACAGCACATTCCTTATGGGGAGACGAGAACCTATTCTGAGATTGCAGAGGCAATTGGAAATCCGAAAAGCATTCGAGCTGTCGGAACAGCAATTGGAAGAAATCCTGTCCTCATTGCTGTACCCTGCCACCGTGTCATCCAGAAGAACGGCACCCTTGGAGGCTTCCGCGCCGGCCTCACCCTGAAGAAATCCCTCCTCCAACTCGAAGGAGCGTAAGCCTAGCGGGACAGGGGGTCAGAGCAATTGTCCCGGGGACAATCGCTCTGACCCCCTGTCCCGCTCATTTTTTCCTTTTCCGAAATAAGAAAACTACTCCTAGTCCAAGCAGTAGACCTAAGAAGCCGAATAGTTCGACTTTGTTAAAGATGATTCCAACGAACACTCCAAGAAACAGTAGGATAAAAAATAAACTTCCAATTATTTCATAACGCAATTGCACTTCCTCCCTCTTGTAACGGGCTACTATAAGATATTAAGATAAAACATAATTGTTATTCATCCCCTCCAAAAAGTAAGCGCTTTAAATAAAAAACTCTTTGCTTCCGTATTGATATCCTGCACTTTTCATGGTTAAATTGATTAAATATAGAAAATTATACTGCATTCTACTGCAGTGATGAGGTGATGAAATGGAGAACAAAGTATCAGTTGGTTTATTAGGTCTCGGTGTCGTTGGATCAGGGGTTGTTCAAATTATTAACGAACACCAGGAAAAGTTAAAGCATCAGCTTGGTGTAACTGTTGAAGTAAAGCGTATCCTCGTCCGCAACCTGGAAAAGGCGAGAGAAGTAGATGTCGACCCCTCCCTCCTTACCGTTAATCCGGATGATGTATTAAATGATTCAGAGATAGATGTTGTCATTGAAGTCATGGGTGGAATCGATACGGCGAAAGATTATATCCTCCAAGCATTTGCTGCGAAAAAGCACGTCATTTCAGCGAACAAAGACTTAGTCGCCCTACATGGCCCAGAACTGCATGCCGAAGCAGAGAAAAATAAATGTGACTTTTTCTATGAAGCGAGCGTTGCTGGCGGTATTCCGATTCTTCGAGGAATTACAGATGGATTATCATCTGACCGGATTGAACGTGTCATGGGAATTGTCAATGGAACGACAAATTACATATTAACAAAAATGGCGGAAGAAGGAGCCACATATGAAGCTGCTTTAAAACAAGCGCAAGAGCTTGGGTTTGCAGAAGCCGATCCGACTGCGGATGTGGAAGGACTTGACGCCGCTCGTAAAATGGCTATCCTTGCCCGTCTTGCATTTTCAGTACCGGTTGACCTGGGTGATGTAAAAGTATCAGGTATTTCCAACATTACAGCAGAAGATATCCAGAACGGAAATGAACTTGGATATACGATGAAGCTGATTGGTTATGCGGATTTTAAAAACGGCGAACTTGAAACCCATGTACTGCCGACGTTCTTATCTAATGAACACCCACTTGCATCGGTGAAGAATGAATACAATGCCGTTTATGTACACGGAAAAGCGGTTGGAGAAACAATGTTTTACGGACCTGGTGCCGGAAGCCTCCCTACTGCAACAGCTATCGTGAGTGACCTTGTAGCTGTCGTAAAAAATATCCGTCTTGGTGTTACAGGAGAACAGGTTGTGAACAGTTATTACAAGAAAGCTCTGAAAGACGAGAGTGAGCGCTTCTCCCAATATTACTTACGTGTAAATGTAGAAGATGAGACAGGCGTATTCTCCAAACTGTCTAATCTCTTCCATGAACATGAAATTAGCTTGAAGCGCATTATTCAACGTCCAAATGATGAGAAGAAAACTGCTGAAATCATTGTCATTTCACACCAGACATCTGAAGAAAACTTTACGAACTTACTAGAGAAAATCCAGAAATTAGACGTATTAAAAGAAATCTCAAGTTACTACCGCGTTGAAGGAGATGGAAACGAATGACTTGGCAAGGACTGATTCAACATTATGAGAATTACTTACCGGTAACAGAAAACACACCTAAACTTACACTAAATGAAGGAAACACACCACTCCTCCATTTCCCTTCCTTATCGGAAGAACTTGGTATCGAGCTTTACGGGAAAATCGAAGGCGCAAACCCAACCGGTTCGTTTAAAGACCGGGGAATGGTTATGGCAATTGCGAAAGCGAAAGAAGAAGGAAGCAAATCAGTTATCTGTGCATCTACCGGGAATACTTCTGCGGCAGCTGCAGCCTATGCAGCTCGGGCTGGGATGCGCGCGATCATTGTCATTCCTAAAGGCAAAGTCGCCCTAGGGAAATTGGCCCAAGCGGTCATTTACGGTGCGGAAATTATTGAAATCGATGGCAACTTTGACGAGGCATTGCAGATGGTACGTGAGATTAGTGAAACATCTCCAGTAACCCTTGTAAACTCGGTAAACCCTTACCGGATCGAAGGACAGAAAACAGCTGCTTTTGAAATTTGCGATTGGCTCGGATCCGCACCAGATATTTTAGCTATCCCAGTAGGTAATGCCGGTAACATCAGTGCATACTGGAAAGGCTTCAAAGAATATCATGAAGAAAAACAAACTGGATTACCGCAAATTTACGGATTTGAAGCGGAGGGAGCGGCAGCGATTACGAAAAATGAACCAATCGCTCATCCAGAAACTGTTGCGACTGCAATTCGCATCGGGAACCCGGCAAGCTGGGACCTCGCAACAGCTGCCCGCGATGAATCAAAAGGAATCATCACTTCTGTCCGAGACGAGGAAATTTTATACGCATTCAAGCATCTTCCTAAAACGGAAGGCGTATTTGCCGAGCCAGGATCCAATGCATCGATTGCCGGCGTCATCCAGCAGTGTAAAGCGGGTAATATCCCACAAGGAAGTAAAGTCGTTGCCGTTCTAACTGGAAATGGATTGAAGGATCCGCAGACCGTTCAGGACAATCAGGAAATCGAACCGGTCTCCCTTCCGAATGACACTGCAGCAATCAAACAATATATTGAAGAGTTGACGAGCCATGAGTAGTTTCATGATACGGGTTCCAGCAAGCTCCGCGAACATCGGACCCGGTTTCGACTCCATCGGTTTAGCAGTTGATTTATACTTAACATTGGAAGTGACAGAACAGGCAGATTGGGAATTCATTTCTCCGTCTGCTGGTGACGTCCCTTTTGAAGAGAATTTCATTTATCTAATTGCAAAACAAACCGCCGAAAAACATGGGAAAAGCTTACGCCCCGCTCGTGTAGAAGAAACGACGAGCATCCCGCTTGCCCGTGGCTTAGGAAGCAGCGCGGCAGCGATTGTAGCAGGAATTGAGCTTGCCAACCAGCTCGGCGGGCTCGACTTAACCGCTGAGGAAAAATTAACGGATGCAACAGAAATGGAAGGGCATCCGGATAATGTTGCGCCTGCCCTCCTCGGCGGGCTCATTATTTCCACGTATATCGACGGAGTAGTGGACTGGTTGAAAATCGACCAACTTCACGTTGAATTTATTGCGCTTATCCCGGAAGTCGAATTGAAAACGAAAGCGGCAAGAGACGTGCTACCGGAACAGTTTTCAATTGCCGATGCTGCCCTTGGGAGCGGCATCGGCAATGTGACCGTTGCAGCGCTCGTAAGTGGAGATTATGAACTTGCTGGGAAAATGATGGAAAAAGACATTTTCCATGAACCCCACCGCAAGCCGCTCATCCCAAATTATGATTTGATCCAACGTACAGCGAAGGAGCACGGGGCATTCGGAACGGTCATCAGTGGTGCCGGACCGACGATGATGTCCTTTGTACCAAGTGACCGCAGGGATAAGATCATCACTGCATTAGAAGAGGTATTGCCTGATTATCGCTTGGAAAGTTTAAAAATGGATATTGGTGGATTAAAAGTAGACCAAAAATAAGGGTGTAAGCGAATAACTATATTCGCTCGCACCCTTATTTCTATAACTACTAATAGCTCATCAAGGCAGTCAACAATGCCTTTTGCGCGTGAAGACGGTTCTCAGCCTGCTGGAATACAGCAGATTGCTTCCCTTCCAGCACACTTGCTGTCACTTCTTCCTCGCGATGCGCGGGCAGACAATGAAGAAACGTAACATCTGATTTAGCCTTTGCCAACAATTCGTCATTCACTTGGTAGTTTGCAAAAATTGCTTTTCTTTCCTCTTGCTCCGCTTCCTGGCCCATACTTGCCCAAACATCTGTATAAATAAAATCTGCATCTTTTACGGCTTTAATCGGATCTGTCATGATTGAAATTTTTCCACCAGTATCCGAAGCGATTTCTTCTGCTTGTTTTACGACTTCTGCATCTGGGAAATAACCTTCAGGTGCTGCGACAACCATATTTATTCCCATCTTCGCAGCTCCAATCAGAAGTGAATTCGCCATATTATTTCCGTCTCCAATATATACAAGCTTCTGACCTTTCAGCGTCCCTTTGATTTCTAACATCGTTTGCAAATCTGCCAGCACTTGGCATGGATGATGCAAATCCGTTAATCCATTGATAACCGGAATAGATGCATATTCAGCAAGCTCCTCCACATCTTCATGGGAGTAAGTTCGAATCATGATTCCGTCCAAATAGCCGGATAACACGCGCGCCGTATCTGCAATTGTCTCTCCACGGCCAAGCTGGATGTCTTTTGAATTTAGAAAGATCGCCTGCCCGCCAAGCTGAATCATACCCGCTTCAAAAGAGACACGCGTTCTCGTCGATGATTTTTCAAAGATCATGCCGAGTACTTTCCCTTTTAACGGTTCAAAGGCAAACCCCTTCTTACGCTGATCTTTTATATAAGAAGCAAGCTCCAATAAATGATGAATTTGCTCTGGTGTATAATCCTCAAGGCTAAGTAAGTCTCTTCCAAAAAATTCTTCGTTATCAATCTGCAAATCTTTCGCTAACGAAATCATGATGATACTCCTCCCAGAAATTTAAGTTATGTATTATTATGCACAATTATTCATAAATATGCAATAGTTTTTTATAAAAAAATTTAAACCTTATGGTAAAATAGGCAACTTTTAGACATAAACATCAATAAAATGCTTTACATCACAAAACAAAGGGGGAAATAACACAATTGAGCACCCTCAGAAAATAAGCGGGCAGCTGATTTGTTTAATTCAGCGTATTCCTAATGATATCGAAAGTTCACTGCCCAATCTTACAGGAATCCCGCTTGAACGGACGGTGCGAGCGCCTCTATTCAGACAAACAAAACAGAAAATGAATCTTTCAAGCGATTAGAGCACCCCTATTAAGACGAACAATACAGATTACGAATCTTTCAAGCGATTAGAGTGCCTCTATTCAGGCGAACAATACAGATTACGAATCTTTCAGGAGATAAGAACACCTCTATGCATCCGAAACGAAATTGGTTTTAAACGTAAACAAGATAACAACCATTTCCTCCTAACTAATTTACGCACTTTTCGTCATTCTCCCCCTGTTTAATGAACCCTAAAAAAGGCAATAGTCTTTATGAAGGGAAGCGATTGAATGAAACATTATGATTATATTATTATCGGATTTGGAAAAGGCGGGAAAACGCTCGCAGCAGATCTTGCCGCTCGAGGTAAAACCGTTGCGATGATAGAGAAGTCCAATGAAATGTATGGCGGGACATGCATTAACATCGCCTGTATCCCAACAAAATTACTCATCCACCACGCAGAGAAGGATAGCCAATTAAAAAATGATAAAAATGAATATTACCGGAGCGCGATTGAGGATAAAAATAAAACAATCGCCGCCTTACGGGAAAAGAACTACAAAACCCTAGCAGATCAAGATACGGTCATGGTTTATACGGCGGAAGCAAGCTTTGTCGGAACGAACCAGGTCCATCTCGAAGCTAAAGAAGAAACACTGGACCTTACTGCGGATTATTTCATTATCAATACCGGTTCGGAGCCAGTCATTCCTCCAATCGATGGATTAAAAGAAGCAGATCATGTTTATACATCAACAGAACTGCAACAAGTAGCCGAGCTTCCGGAAAAATTAATCATTGTCGGTGGCGTGTATATCGGGCTTGAATTTGCTGTTATGTATGCGAATTTCGGGTCGGAAATCATTGTAATTGATAGCGCGACAGACTTCATGGAAAACGACGACAGAGATATTGCAGAAGAAGTACTAAAAGTCATGCAGGATAAAGGTATTTCCGTTGTCCATGGAAGTAAAGCGACGTCGGTTTCCAATCGTAAATCTGGTGGAACAGAAGTAACCTATGAAAATGATAAGGGGAAAGAATTCACAGAGACAGCCTCCGCTCTCCTGCTTGCGACTGGTAGGAAGCCTTATACAGAAGGACTTGAGCTTGCTAAAGCAGGTGTAGAAGTTGATGATAACGGTGCAATCATTGTCGATGACTATTTACGGACTTCTAACAGACAAATTTGGGCACTCGGTGATGTGAATGGCGGTCCGCAATTCACGTATATCTCACTTGATGATTACCGGATTGTCCGGGATCAAGTTTTAACTGGTGGCTCTTACTCTTTAGCGAAACGTAAAAATGTGCCGTATAGTGTGTTTATCGAACCCGTTCTTTCCCATGTCGGACTGAATGAAAAAATGGCGCAGGAACAAAATATAAATTATGTCGTCGCAACCATGCCGGCAGCGAATATTCCACGTACGAAAATCAATAAACAGCCGAACGGTTTGCTAAATGCATTAGTTGATCCTGAAACAAATAGGATTCTCGGATGTACATTATTCTCGGCGGAATCGAGCGAGATGATCAATACCGTTCGGGTAGCAATGGAAGCGGATCTGCCGTATACCTTTTTACGAGATAATATTTTCACCCACCCGACGATGAGTGAAGGGTTGAATGATTTGTTTAAGAAGTTTGATGGGAAATTGGCTTAAAATAATGTTTGTCTAAATTTTGGACACATCAAAATGGAATTGTGTAATCCGAAAGAGAAAGAACCCACCCTTTGCATTAATACAGAGGGTTCTTTCTCTTTAGAGTATTATTTTGAATGTCAACGCTTCATCAATATTTAAGTCATTTATTTTTAACAAAAGAACACTCCTTTACAAAAAAGAAAAACTTTATAGACAATAGGACTAATAAAGTGAAACTTCATTCAGTGGGGGTATTACAGACCATTAATACATGATAAAAATAGAAATTTTCTGATATTTTTAAAGAGTCTCGTGTAAGGAAGGAGTATGAGGAGCTTAATGAGTATAATGAAAGTAATTTTAAAGGTTCTAGCTGCTTTTTTAGCACCTTTTATATTATGTTTCCTTTTTTACTATATAATATAATTGCTGATATTATAGTTAGTAATTCTTTAAATACATATTTTACGCTTACCGGACAAATTCTCGGTGTTTTTCTTATTTGCATTTACGCCTTGCCTATCTATCTTCTCATTGGGGTTCCTATATCTTTAATCATTGAACGAGTTAATAAAGGTGTACGGTGGATAAATTATTCCTTAGGTGGAATGGCTGGAGGACTATTCTTATACTTTATGAATAGCAATCTACAAGACTTGGATGGTACGTTTTTTCTGATGGCGGCTGCAGGTTTATCTTACTATTTTTCATTAGTATTTTTAGAAAAATTAGTCCAAATACTTCGGAATAAGGAAGATTGATTACCTATATCTTTACTGACAAGCCCCATAATAGAAACATCATCCACACATACAAGAAACGGAGAAAGTCAGATGAATGAAATCATAGTTTATATCGTAGTTCTCTTCTTTATTATCGGGGCTATTGATAAAATAATCGGCAACCGCTTTGGATTCGGTGAGCGCTTTATGGAGGGCTTGATGGCGATGGGTTCCCTTGCCGTTGTAATGATTGGGATTATTTCCTTGGCACCAGTCATAGCAAAGGTTTTGTTGCCCATCGTCTCACCCGTCTACGGCTTAATTGGGGCAGACCCGGCAACCTTCGCGAATACGATTCTTGCCATCGATATGGGAGGCTATGCTTTAGCTGAAACGATGGCACGAACTCCTGAAGCTGGATTCTTCGCTTGGGTTTTCCTCGAAACAACAATTGGAGTAACCGTTGTATTCAGCCTACCGGTTGCGCTCGGGATAATCCAAAAAGAAGACCGTGAATTTCTAGCACAAGGAATACTTATTGGTTTGGTGACAATCCCTTTCAGCACATTTATTGGCGGAATCACAGCTGGCTTCAGTTTAGAGATGCTCATTAGAAATTTGATTCCAACCTTCATCATATCGCTCTTCATCGTGATCGGTCTCTGGAAAATTCCTATTCTTATAGTAAGAGGTTTCTCCATTTTCGGGAAGTTCATTGAGTTTCTTGCTATGGGTGGACTCGTTGCAATTGTGATCGAAACATTAACTGGCTTCGTAATGATTCCAGGACTTGCGCCGCTTGAAGAAGGGATTCAAATTGTCGGGACGATTGCTATTTTCCTTGCTGGAGCTTTTCCAATGGTGCTCTTCATTTCGAAAGCATGTAAAAAGCCGCTTGAAAAACTTGGATCAGCACTTGACATCAATACCACGGCAACAGCAGGACTAATCGCCACGATTGCCCATATTATTCCGATGCTTGTTCTAGTAAAGGATATGGATCCACGTGGGAAAGTTATTAATATTGCCTTTAGCGTAAGTGCATCCTTTGTGCTTGGGAGCCATCTCGGCTTTGTCGCAGGGATTGAACCGGAACTTGTTCTTCCGATGATTATTAGTAAACTATTAGGTGGGACTAGCGCAGTTATACTCGCTATATTCATATTGAATAAGCAGAAAAAAGCCGGCTAATAGTAGCCGACTTTTTCTTAATTTAACCAGTGGACATCCGTATCCGGATGAACGTTTAATTCGATATCTGCTGGAATTGTAATATAAAACATTCTCTCATCATCGAATACATCATAATAAATCCAAGAATGATCCTCTTCTTCAAATTGGTTAAATGGAAATCCTTTCTCCATACTATTGAAACGATAAAGTTTATACCCAAGTACTTCAAGCGTTAGCTCCCCATTATGATTGTAGACCGTGACTTCACCTTCATCATAGACTGGTTCCACATCAATCTCAGGCGTTACCTCATAATAATCAACATGAATGGCCTCCTGATCCTCCACCCTTTTTATGATGACCGGAAATTGGTAATCTGGACTGGCATATAATGAAAAACTTTCCAATGAAAAACTTTCCTCTGTAGCCGTGGGAAATTCCCATTCCTCTTTCTTATATTGCTCAAATTCCTCCAGTTGCACTCCTTGATCCAATATTTCATGGACAAGGTAAATCCGATTTGTCATCTCCGCTGGCAGCTCTTCCTCATCCACAAATTCCTCTGTTGGGATAAATGTATATGCAATAACGGAAGCAATTAATAGAATGAAATACCCGCCAAGTAGCCAGTAACCGAATCTACTTATCTGCAACCTTCTCAACAAGAACGGAAATCCGATTATAACAAGGAGAAGCAGTATCGTGAAAAGTATACTCATTTTCTAACCTCCGTTCTGCTTGATATAGCAATGGAACAAGCAAATAGTATCCCAGCTGTAACAACTATTTTCATAAGGAATACAGCCATACTTGTTTCCCCGTAATAGAAATCTATCGTATTCATCATCCATTCATGGTTGATATAATTTATCGTAATCAATAGCCCAATAACCACAATTGGCAACAGGACGGGAAGCAAACGATGCAGCCTTGTCACCGTACCTAGTAAATAGCCGACCGCACAGAGTAATAGAAAATGGAGAATTACCGTTACTGTCCCAGCGAGCAATTCTCCACCGTTTAAGACGAATCCCGGTGACATAACGAACCGTTCATCTGTAAAATAATAGAGATACACTCGAACCGTAAATGATGCAAGTATTGTTACAATTCCGGCAACGATGCTTGCTCCAACGAGGAAGATCATGTTCGCCAGATGATTACTAAGCGTATTCCCTACAAAAGGAAAGGCGTTCTCCCATTCATTCTTTGTCGTCATGATAATCGCATGAATAAGTGCCCAGAGTGAAGTCAATGTAATAATATTGAGCGTATTATAATTCATGTACTCAATCTCCACGTAGTCCATTGTAGAATATCCCTGTAACGGACTAACGACGGAGAAAAAGATTCCAATAACTTGAACAAGGACAAGTGAGCTAAACATGCCAACATATACTTTCATCTTATAGTTTAATTGTTTTTTCACAGCAGCAGAAAGATCCATCTTATTTAAAGACATCATCTATCCCTCCCTTTTGCTTTGCAGTCAGATAAATACATAAATCATTTGGCGGCACAGGTCCTGTAGTCATCCCATGTTGTTTCGCCTTCCGTATAACGGGACTGTCTGATTTTACAGCGGCATAAGTGGAATAATCGCCTACTCGCGTTTCATAGATTACTGCTTCATCCGCAAGCAATGGCTCCAATATTTCCGCTCTTCCAGTTATTCCTTGCGCGTATTCCTTCAATTCATCCATCGACTCATGCAAGACAACTTGCCCCTCATCGATTAAAATGATTTCCTCCAGCAAGTCCTCCATTTCTTCCAAATGATGGCTCGATAAAAGAATTGTTCTTGGATGTGCCAGATAATCTTTCAACAGGGCCCGATAAAAGTCTTTTCTTACAGATTCGTCCATCCCCGTTGTCGGCTCATCAAACATCGTCAGCTTGCTTCTTGACGCAAGCCCAATAATCATATTGAACGTGCTCTTCTTCCCTTTCGATAAATAACCATGCTTCTCTTTTGGGTGAAAGGAAAAATAGTCAAAGAGACGCTCCGCAAGAACAGCATCCCAGTTCGGATAAAAACGTGCTGCTTCTTTTAAAATATCTTCCAGTGTCAATGTATGGCTGAACTTCATTTGATCATCCACATAAATCGCATTCACGGATACGTTTAAATTTTGAAATGGCCGCTCGGAAAATACTTCGACCTTACCCGAAGTCTCATGCCAATACCCGGCAAGGATCTTCATGAGCGTTGTTTTCCCCGCCCCGTTACGGCCGATTAATCCGGTAATTTTATCGCCTTCCAATGTGAGACTTAGCTGGTTTAACGCGTTTCTTCCAATCATTCTTTTCGTTAGATCCCTGCATTCAATCACCTTCATGTTAATCTCCCTTCACATCTGTAATCGCTTGTTGCAACATTTCGATCAGCTCTCCCTCGCCTACTTGCAATCGCTTTGCTTCAAGAGCACCTTCCGTTAATAATCCCTTCAGCTTTTCATTTTTCCTTTTATCGGTAATAATTGCTTTTGCTTCTGTTGTCACAAACTTTCCAAGTCCCCGCTTCCCGTACAAAATATGTTCATCCGTCAAGACGTTCAAACCCTTGGCCGCTGTTGCCGGATTGATCGTAAACATTTCCGCCAGCTGATATTGGGAGTAGACCTTATCATCGGCCTTGAAATTATCATTCAATATTTCTGTTTCTATCCATTCAGCTATTTGGATATAAATTGGTCTTCCGCCATTTGGATCAATCATCAGGCCTGCACCTCCTCTGATATAGTGCATTACTCATGTAATGTACTATATAATATTTTTGTATAGAATGCAACTAAATTTTGGTATGCTAGGAGGAGATGACTCAAGGAGTGTGAAGGATGAATATTTATGTTGACGCGGATGCGTGCCCAGTGAAGGAAATTATTATCGATGAAGCGGTGCGGAGGGATTTGAATGTTTTTCTCGTAACGAGCATTTCTCATTTTTCCTTGCAAGAAAACCCGCCAGGTGTCGAGACAATTTATGTTGATAACGCCAGAGACGCGGCAGATTACCGGATTATGAAGCTTGCCAAAAAGGGGGATCTTGTCATTACGCAAGATTACGGCCTCGCCTCCCTCGCTCTTCCGAAGGGCTGTCTTGTCATGCATCATAAAGGTTTTATGTATACGAATAAGAATATCGATGAGCTGCTGCAAACGCGTTACCTGAGTGCTCAAGCGAGGAAGGCCGGACAGCGTACGAAAGGCCCGAAAGCCTTCTCAAACGAAGACAGAGAGAATTTCCGAGAGCGATTTATCCGTGTTTTGGAAAAATAAAGAGGCTGGGACATAACTATTCTAATATGAATTAAATCCGAACAAAACTGCTAACTAGCTCCGGGAATATACGGAGACTCCAGCAGGAGGAAAGGCATCGGTGAGACCCCGCAGGGCGGCAGTCCGAGGAGGCTCACCAGCCGCCTGCGGAAAGCGTAGTATATTCCCGGAGCGGTTGTTGATGCTCTTTCTTATCATTTGTTCGGATTTATAACCATACTAAGAAGTTATGTCCCAGCCTCTTTAGTCTAATTATTTAGTAAAAGAATATCACCTTAGTTTTAATTGTTCCAGACCTCACCATCGATATCATTATCCCAAAAATCTAAGCTGCTTTCACTAGCCTTTGTTAAATCATCAGATACTCTCTTTTCTTGCTTAGCTGCTAAATATTCAGCGAAGTCTAAAATTTCATCCACTTCCTGATCAGGTATTTTCTCTATGATTTTAAGTAAACGTTCTCTGGCTGTATTCATGCTAAAGGTCACCTCTTCCATGAATCATTTATTATTGCGTTGAAGCCAATTCCTCAAGGAACCACACACTACAACTATCCTACTTTTAGTTTTGTTCAACTTTTAAGCTATTCATTTTGCCTTACGATACATTTCCGCAAAATCATAAACTGCTCTGCGCTCCTGATATTCATAAATTGCTGCTTGCATGTCCGCCTCATCAAAATCCGGGAAATAAATATCCGTAAAATAAAGCTCGGCATGGGCAGCTTGCCATAAAAGGAAATTACTTAGCCGTTGCTCGCCACCCGTCCGGATAACTAAATCAAGCGCCGGCAATCCACCAGTATAAAGATAGTTTTCAATTGTTTCTTCATCCAGCTCTATATTTTTTTCCTGCATGTCACGAATCACGTGCTGCACAGCCTGCACAATCTCGCCCCTTCCACCGTAATTAAAGGCGAAGTTAACGATCAGCCCTGTATTATTCTTTGTCCGATCAATCGACTGTTGCAATGTTTTCCGCGTTGCTTTTGGCAGCTCATCCATATTTCCTGATATGGTGATTTTCACATTACGTCGCATAAATTCAGGAAGTTTCGATTTAAAAAAACGAATCGGCAGCCGCATCAGATAATTGACTTCTTCCTTGGCCCGCGCCCAGTTCTCTGAAGAAAAGGCGTATAAAGTCAACGCTTCGACACCAAGAGCAATACTTGCATCAATCGCTTTTTCCATCGCTTGAACTCCAGCATAGTGCCCCTCACTTCTCGTGAGTCCCCGGGATTTTCCCCATCTTCCATTACCATCCATTATGATCCCGACATGTTTCGGTATATCGACCACGACGATCCACCTCCATTAAGTTTAGAGCTCAAGCTCTTCCAGTAATTCTTTCGCTTCATTCCTCGCAAAGTTAAATGCTTGCCAGGATTCATATTCTCCATTTTCAAACTGTATCTTTTTATTTATTAATAAACTCTTTAGTTCTGGGATTTCCGGTTCCTGTTCATACAACTGAACAAGTCCTTTCACTCCCTCAGCACCTAGGGTATAGAAATAATGAATATCAATTTTCCCTGTTGCCTTATAGCGTTCCATATTGTTTTCCACGATCGTTTCTTCCAAGTTGACCGCATTTAACATGGCATAAAAAAGAAATGCACAAATCAGATAAAAATGTAAAATGGGCAGATTCTCTAACCAAACACGAATGAGTGTATAAGCAAAAATCACGAGTAAAAATGCCATAAAATAATGGGCGAGCAACCGGTCAATTGTAAAACCGTACGCCGTTTCATAAAGCGTTAGCCGCTGCCAGGCAGATATAAGCAAGATGCCACTAGCGACAATCAGAGCAGAATATAAGGTTTGCAAGATTCGTTTTTGCTTGCCGCCCTCCTCTTTCACCCGTTTCATGAATACGAGTAAAATCGTCCAGTTAATCAGTGTTACGAGAATTAACTCAAAGAAACCTCTTCTTGCATAATCGGCATACGTAAACCCATCAAGCAGCCCTTCATGAAAGAAATATTGAAACTGTACAGCGATAAACAGCATATATACCACATTTAATATAAGTAGAATCGTTGCCGCAACAATCCCCGGCCAATTTCTCTTATTTGGTGTCTCACAAATTTCTATCTCGCGCTTCGTCTTCTTCCCAATGACTTGAAAAATACAGAAGAAGAAAAGCGCTGCAATGACCGTAAAGGCGAGACGGAACCCAATTTCAACAAAATTCACGTCGATTCGGAAAACGAATAGATTTTCGATTTGCTCTTGGAAGACCGCATCCGCAGCCATTAAGAGTGGCACAACAATGACTAGGATTGGGACAGCGAGCAAGATTCCTATAAGAATCTGTCTTAATGTCCTGTTTTTCACCCGCCTTCTACTACGGGCAACGATTCTTCCGATATAACGTAAATAGTTCGTCAAATAAAGGAGGGCATCTGCAAGCTTTCCAGTTACGAGTCTGATAAAGGATAACTTACCCCAGTTCAATTTCGCCGGGCTAGTAATTAAGACGATATGGAAGAATACAACAGCTGGGATAACGAATAGGTTCAATACGTAAAATATCGTACTGTCAAAGAACAGGAAACTTCCTGCAAGCAACCAGATTCCCGCTATAAGTAACAAGCCGATTCGCCGGTGTTCAAAGGTAAAACCAAACCGCACAAATAACACGGTATAAAAGACCGCGATGAAGATAAGATAGGATATTCCAATCTTCCCGTATAAAAAGCTGACATTAGCCAGGAATCCGAGCAACAGACAAGCTGCTACAAATAGCCATTCTCTTTGTTTTGTCCGCATGGTAAACGCTCCTGTATACATAGAATTCCTATGTATATAGATAAACTATGTACATAGGTAAAAATCATTCATACTCTTTCGGACTGAACGAATGTATCCAGTCCGACTAAACAGACGCTTTTCTTCCCCAGTGGTAACCGATTAAACTAATCGGATATAATGCCACGGTACAAAGGATACTGAGCACGATAAAAGATTGATCGAGTAGTGGATCGAACCATTCATAAGGAATCAGTCGAAAAACAATCAAATACATAAGCAACAGATTCGGAATAATCCCGATGAGAAACGTCCGGGTAAGCACCTTTTTTCCACGTGCTCCTAAGGCTTTGCCGATTTCATAGCCAAGTAAACCCCAGAAAAATAAATAGACTAAAATAATAATTGTCGTCGATTCGGTTAAACTTTCCCAAAGGACCCCAAGCCACTTCCAGCCGAGGACATTGTAACCAATCGTAAAAAGCACACCACCAACAAATATTGCGATATTAAGGAAAACGAATAGCCGCTGCATTTTCTTCGGCGTAACGGACTTTTCTTCTTTCCAAAGTTCTGCCAGTTCTTCCGGAGAACCCAGCCGGGTAACAAGCAGGTTATAAATGTCCGCATTATTTTCTGTTATTTCCGCCAGCATCTCTTCTACATGCATGCGATATTCTGCAATAATTTCTGCACGGTTCGGATCTTCTTCCAATGCTTTTTCAAGCTCATGGAGAAACCGTTGTGCCTCCACGTTCATATCTCATTTCTTCCAATAAGATTATTCATAACCTGAACATACTGCTTCCATTCGGAAGTCCGTTCAGCTAGAATTTCTTTTCCTTCTTCGGTAATCCGGTAATATTTGCGGGCCGGCCCTTTTTCTTGTTGCTTCCAGTAATGTTCAACATAATCTTGTTTTTCCATTTTATGAAGCGCAGGGTAAAGCGTCCCTTCCTTCATTTGCAGTTGATCATCACTTCTTTTTGCCATTTCCTTCACGAGTTCATAGCCATACATATCCCGTTCATTCAGCAATTGCAGCACAAGAATGGACGTACTCCCTTTTACGAGTTCACGATTAAACATATTTTTCACCTACCTAGAATAATTAGGTATCTTTACTATAAGGGAAATGGTTTGGGTTGTAAAGATGTTTTTTAAATTCTTTCTTCAAAACTTGACTTATGCTGCATGAGCGCAGTTTTTGTCTGGATTGCTATGTGTGGGCGGGTAAGTGCAATGATGAGAGGATAAAAGTCATTTGTTTTCCTATTCGAGCGGGATCGGTGCAACGATGAGAGAATAAATCTTAGTTGTTTTCCCATTCCAGCAAGATAAGCGCTACGTGCGGAGAATAAAACTCCTTTGTTCTCCCATTCCAGCAAGACGAACACAAGAATCGGAAATAAAGCAACAGGATGGCTCAACCTTTCATTGATTACTATACGAAAAAAGAAAATAAAAACCACGAATTCTTTTAATCACCAGCGCTGCTTTCCAATTTTATAAAAAAATTTTAAAAAAGATGTTATTTTATGTTTTAAGAACTGCAGAACGGGTATAGTAAAGTACAAGGCGAACTACTATTGGAATTCGAGCCGAATGATAACTTGTGTTTCATAGCAAACAACTTATCAAGAAGCGGATTCTAATAGAGAAATGCACAGCCTTGGCGGAAAATTTGCTTTACGACGGAATCATCCCGTCAGCAACAACATGAGATTCCAATTCTCTTGCATGTTTGAAGAAAGTGATTTTTTGTGAAAGTGCAACTGCAACAAATAGCTGTTTGAAGTAAAAACAGCACGAAGTAAATATTAAGAATCGAGACGGGTAAATCAATTCCGTCATCACAGAACAAGGAAACAGAATTTTCCGCGCAACCGGTCACCACGACGGGGAAAGAGCCAGCTTCAAGGGTAGAAGCTGGCTTTTTCTGTGTTTAAAAATTTCCCCTTTCAATCTTCATTAAATATAGTATAATAAAAGTAACATGAATCGAAAGGGTGAGCCAAGAGACAATGAAAAACTAATCCTATTTTTAAAAAGCGAAACGGATGAGATATGTAGTGTTCAAGCAGAAGACCTGCTTCTTTCTCATGCACTTTTGTTTCGAAATAGGATTAGATTGGCTGACCATACTATATTCGGGGACCTTTCATTTTCCCATGCTTTCTAACTCCTATTTCAAACACGATTATAGGGGCTTTTTTATGCCCGAAAATAGGAGTTGTTTTTATGATTATAAAGGAATTAACGGATGTAACTTATGAAATCGGAGGCCGGAAACTCTTTGACATTGAGCATCTACAAATACGTGACAAGGAACGGATTGGACTTGTCGGCAGAAATGGTTCTGGCAAAACGACCTTGCTTGAAATCATTGCAGGAAAAAGGAGCATCCAATCCGGAACTATTTCCGGAAATGGTACTGCCACCCTTCTCCCCCAATTAAAACGAACCAGTACGGTGAAAAGCGGCGGAGAAGTAACCCAGCAGTATATCGACAAAGCCTTAGCCCGCAAAACTGAATTGCTTTTAGCGGACGAACCTACAACCAATCTCGATACAGTTAGAATTGAAAAACTGGAAAAAACGTTCGCACGTCTCCAAGGCGCAATCATTATTGTCTCCCACGACCGTGCATTTCTTGATGCGACATGTGAAACAATCTGGGAGATTGCGGATGGGAAAGTTGAAGTGTACAAAGGGAACTATTCCGACTTTACCGAGCAGAAAGAGCAAAAAATCCAAGAGCAAGAGAAAGCTTATGAAAATTATGTTCAGAAGAGACAGCAACTGGAAGATGCCCTTATGCTCAAGGAGAAAAAAGCAGACCGGGCAACAAAAAAGCCAAAAAATTTAAGTAGTTCAGAAGCGAGATTAAAAGGTGCAAAACCTTATTTCGCCAAAAAGCAGAAAAAGCTGCAACAAGTAGCGAAATCGATTGAAACACGGATTGAAAAATTGGAAAAGGTGGAGAAAGTAAAAGAGCTTCCGCCAATTAAAATGTCAATCCCAAATCAGGAATCGCTGCAAGGTAGAATCATCATTCGGGCTGAACATATCGCACAATCTTTCGGGGAGCGCGTCCTTTGGAATGAGGCGAGTTTTCAGATTAAAGGTGGAGATAAAATAGCGATTATTGGAGAAAATGGAACAGGGAAAACGACTTTAATCAAAAAGTTAATAAACGAAGAATCCGGCATTTCGATTTCCCCGGCGGTAAAACTCGGCTATTTTAGTCAGAATCTGGATGTTTTAGATCCACAAAAATCAATTCTAGAGAACGTCATGGAAACAGCTATCCAAGAAGAATCAACCGTCCGAACCGTGCTCGCGCGACTGCATTTTTTCCGCGATGCTGTCTATAAACGAATGGATGTGCTAAGCGGCGGTGAACGGGTTAAGGTCACACTTGCGAAACTGATGGTGAGTGATTGTAACACCCTTATTTTAGATGAGCCGACGAATTTCCTGGATATTTATGCGATGGAGGAGCTCGAGGCACTGTTGGAAGAATACGAGGGCACGATCGTTTTCGTTTCCCATGACCGAATGTTTACCAGCCGAATTGCCGAACGGATTCTGGCGATCGAGAAAAATGAGATCATCGACTTTCACGGGAGCTATGAACAATTTAAACATCGCAACATGGAAGTTGAAGTTGATACAAAGGAACAAAAGTTACTCGTCATCGAGACAAGAATCTCGGAAGTTTTGAGCAGACTGAGTTTGGAACCGACTGACGAATTAGAAGAGGAATTTCAATCGCTGTTAAAAGAGAAAAGAAAAATACTTGATGAATAGGAACAAGCGCATGTGCATATGAAGAAAACTTAGCACAGCTCACCTATACCGAAGCATCCCCCCTTTTCATATACTGCAAAGGAGAAATGGGGGATGCCGATTGAGAAGGGATGAATGGTTGCTGATCATTGGGCTTGTCGTATTCATTGTGGCAATACCTTTTGTATTGCATTTTTTCCTTGATCAAAAGATTCCCATTCCAGGGATACCGAGTGACCCGTCCGAGGATGAGGAAGAAACGAATGGAAATGGGGATAATAAGGACGAGGAAAAACAGTATTATTGGGGAGTAGATTCGGCGAGTTATACGGACGAGGAGTTATTTCAATGTGTCGCAGATCAAGTTGGAAAGCCGGAAGTCTGGGGACGATACCTCGGCGACCGGGATGGTGTGTCTGTTGGACTTGACGCTGCAGAAATTGACTTTTTGCATGAAAATAATATTCAGATCCTCGTTATTTATAATCATGTAAATGATGCCCGCGGGTATGGGCAAGGAGTAACGCATGCAAATCAGGCGATACAGTTTGCAGTGAATGTCGGGGTGCCTGAAGGAGTAGCCATCTTTGGTGATATTGAACCGGACTATCCGGTCGATCACGCCTTTATCGAAGGATGGTACGATACGTTGACTGCATCGGATTATGCACCTGGAATTTACGGGGTATTTAATGAGGACAGTGACTTAATGCTTGCATTTGAAGCGCTGGATGCGGATATCCAGAAAGGTACAATTGTTTGGACTGCCTACCCGCAACAGGAAATTACGACACCAGAAAATGCTCCCGAGTTTAATCCAGAAGGGCCAGAAGCTGCACCGGTACTCGGATGGCAATACGCGATTGAAGCAGAAGCGTGCGCAATTGATACGAATTTATTTTCTGAAGAGATATTGGAGTATTTGTGGTGAGGCGGTGGGTGATGTGGTGTATGGCATGCAGATGACTGATGGATCTGGAACGCTTTGTCCGTGCACTTTCGTGTGTCATATCGGCGGACTAGGGCTTTGATAAGATGTATCAGCTCTCTTCTTATCAAGTATGGATCTCGTCAAGGTACTGAAGCGCCCGCCCCGTTCCCTATTCAGCCAACTGGATGGCACTGATAATGCTTATCCGTGCCATCTCCAACGAATTTCCAGCATTCCAAGTCACCGACAAACAAATTCCCGCTCCCAACTGGGACAGTTGCTCTGACCCCCTGTCCCAATTCTTTCAGCAAAATAGGGTAAACTGATACATAGTTACTCCGGTTTTATTACCGGATTAGAAAAGAGGTACGTAGATATGAATACAGAATACGCCATTGAATTGGAGAATGTCTCTTACTCTGACGGTCCGCTAAAAATTATTAAAAATGTCAGCGGATCGTTCCGGAAAGGTAAAATCACTTCCCTTGTCGGCCCGTCCGGCGCTGGGAAAACAACCCTTTTCCGACTTTGCAATGGACTAATCTCGCCAACTCACGGCACGATTTCCATTTACTCAAAAAATATCCAAGAATATGAGCCGACAAAGCTAAGGAGAAATGTTGGACTAGCCTTGCAAAATGCGACCATGCTTCAAGGCACCGTTTATAAAAATTTACAACTCCCTCGGACGCTTGCCGG
Organism: Oceanobacillus sp. HCA-5259; assembly: GCF_037892815.1. NCBI lineage: Bacteria > Bacillati > Bacillota > Bacilli > Caryophanales > Bacillaceae > Oceanobacillus > Oceanobacillus sp. HCA-5259. The sequence continues at coordinate 35,310 of NZ_JBBKBV010000003.1, forward strand.
GGAAACGTTGACCGAAGATGAAGCTGCCGATTTACTTACTAAGGTAAGCTTGGATAAAGATTTGCTGAAGCGAAATGTCGGTGATCTTTCCGGTGGACAAAGGCAAAAAGTGTCCATCGCAAGAACCCTTGTGAACCAGCCGGAAATTTTATTATTGGATGAAATCACGTCATCGCTTGACCGGGTCTCCACCAATGATATTGAAAACTTGATTGAAAAAATCAACAAAGAAAACGGTGTGACGATTATCTGGATTACCCATAATTTAAACCAAGCCACTCAAATCGGGGATTATACGTGGGTTATGATGAATGGTGAATTAATCGAATCCGGACCGAGCAGCCTGCTCAAAAATCCGGAGAACGAGAAAGTAAAACAATTTGCAAAGGGGGATTTCATATGAGTTTTCTAACATTATCGCTAGCGCTTGTCTTTGTACTCATCCCTCTTATTCTGACAAAGACATTAAACCTTGGCCTAGGGAAAGACACAATCATTGCAACAATCCGATCGATCATCCAATTACTTGCAGTCGGTTATATTTTAACCTTCGTCTTTGAATCTGAAAATCTAATTTATATTTTCTTGATGGTTGTTCTTATGATCACCGCCGCAACCCATAACGCAAGGAAGAAAGGTGCGTCAATCCAAGGAATCACGTGGAAACTCGTGCTCACCTTCATCATCATCGAAGTGGTCACACAGGGAATCCTGATCGGCTTTAAAATTACACCGGCAGAAGCCCAATACATTATCCCAATCAGTGGCATGCTAATCGGGAATTCGATGGTTCTCTCGATTCTTTTCCTAAATCGTTTCACAGCTGAGATTGAAGCGAGGAAAGAGGAAACGGAACTTATTCTTTCTCTTGGAGGAACACCGAAACAGGCAATCCACCACTCGTTGATTACCTCTATTAAAGCAAGTATGATTCCGACGATTGAAAGCCAGAAGACAATCGGACTCGTCCAGCTCCCCGGCATGATGAGCGGACAAATTATCGCAGGCGCCGATCCCGTGCAAGCTGTCCAATTTCAACTTCTCATCCTCTTCCTATTGCTGACGACAGCGGCCGTTACGAGTATTATTCTCGGCTTCCTGTCCTATCCAACCCTTTTCAATAGTCGAATGCAGCTTGTGAAATGGCCCGATAAAAACAATGACCCTGCCTAATAAGTTGACCAGGCAGGGTTACTTTTTTCTTTATTATTCATTTTCAGCTAAGGCGAATGCTTGACAGAAGATATTTTTCCCTTTATACTTTTAATTAATTAAATATATCTTAATTCAGTATATATGAAAAGGAGTTAATCACGATGAGTGAGAATTTATCTTTGAAATCGTTTGTTGTTTTAATGAAAGCATCGAAGACATTAGAAGAAATGGTGAAAAAGGACATCGCTGCCCATGGTATGAAATTATCCGATTTTTCTATTCTGGAAGCACTATACCATAAAGGCAGACAAACAATCAAGCAAATATCTGAAGCGGTGCTGATTAATACAGGTTCCATCACGTATGTCATCGATAAACTGGAGAAAAATGAATTACTGCGCCGCACGAATTGTAAAGACGACCGTCGCGTTATTTATATTGAGATTACGGATAAAGGTAAAGAAGTAATGAATGAAGTTTTCCCTAAGCATCAGGCGCGGATTGAAGAAATCTTCGAAGGTATCTCGGAAGAACATAAAGAAATCCTGATCGAGACGATTAAAACAGTAGGTAAACGAGCTGGCGACCTTGTTTAATGCCGGTGGAAAATAATGCAGACAGGAGGTGCCGCAACATGCTTTCGATTGATCCAGAAGAGCAAACGGAAAGAGAAAATTATAAGCTGCTAATCGGCTCCATCATTCCACGACCAATCGCATTTATTACAACTAAATCTTCAGACGGTATCATAAACGCAGCACCATTCAGCTATTTCAACATCGCTGCAACCGATCCACCGATGCTCGCTGTTTCGATTCAACGGAAGGACGGCACCCGGAAGGATTCAGCAAGAAATATAATCAATACGAAAGAATTTGTCATTCATATTGTCGATGAGGATAATGTAGCGGAAATCAATAAAACAGCTGCGTCCCTTCCCCCGAATAAAAGTGAAATCGATGTGACCAAACTGAATCTGGCAGGTAGTACCGATGTAGCTGTTCCCGCCGTCGAACAAGCAAAAGTCCGGTTTGAATGTACACTGGAAAAAGCAATCGAACTTGGACGGGATGACATAACTACTGCCGATTTGATCATCGGTAAGGTGGATAGATTCCATATCGCTGAAGATGTGTATGAAGCAGGCAAGATCAATTACGGCAAATTAAAAGCTGTTAGCAGGCTTGCCGGTCACGACTACGCCACGATCGGCAATATATTCAGTATCGAAAGACCGGTATAGAAAGGAAGATTATATAAATGAAACACGTATTCCAAAAAGGCAATGACCCTTCCAGACCAACATTACTTTTACTGCATGGTACCGGAGGAAACGAACAGGACTTGCTTCCCCTTGCAGAAATTATCGATAAAGACGCGAACGTACTGAGTGTTCGTGGCAATGTCCTTGAAAATGGGATGCCAAGATTCTTCAAGCGGCTTGCAGAAGGAGTATTCGATGAGGAGGACTTGATTTTCCGTACGCAAGAGTTAAATGAATTCCTTGATGAAGCGGCAGAGAAATATAAACTCGACCGGAACAATATAACTGCTGTCGGATATTCCAACGGTGCAAATATTGCAGCGAGTCTGATGTTCCATTATCAAGATGCACTGAAAGCAGCCCTTCTCCATCACCCAATGGTGCCAAGAAGAGAGATTGATTTGCCTGACTTGACTGGGAAGCGCGTGTTTATCGCAGCAGGGACGAATGATCTAATTTGCCCAGCGCAGGAATCAGAGGAATTGCACACTCTACTTGCCGATGCTGGAGCAGAAGTTGAACTCCACTGGGAAAACCGTGGTCACCAATTAACGATGACGGAAGTACAAGCAGCTGCCGCCTGGTATAAATAAAAATAAAGTCGCGGGTCTTACGTATTTTCAGCGTAAGACCTGCGACTTTTTGAAATATTTTACTCCAAGATTAAACATGATAAGATTGGGGGAGAAAGGAGTTGTTTTTTTGGACGGACTTATTTTTCTCATCGTAAGCTTTGTAGGTCCATTCATCGCTCTTATCATAATTGCAGTTGCAATCCTACGATCCATTAAAAAGTAAATTATATCTTCATTTAGTGGGTGTTTTTTCCTCCACTGAATGAAGTTTCACTTTATCGTCTTTTTCATTGTTCTTACCAAAAAACGAAAGACCTTATGATAAACATTCTTCCCCGTTTTTCATAAGGTCTTTGCACTCTCTTATTTTTCCTTCAATTGTCTTTGCAAGTTATGCATTTCATCATTCAGCTTTTCCATCATCGTATCCATTGCTTCTCTTCGCGGCTGATCTTCCGGCAAATAAATTGGATCACCGAAAATGAGCTTCGGCTTCTGGAATTTGAGTAAGTCTTTAAAGTTGTTCGGGCCAACGTAAGCTGCTGGTATAATCGGTGCTTTACCATAAGCTGCAATCGTCACGGCACCCCGTTTTAGAGGAACTTCCTCCGTTGTTCTCGTTCCACTCGGGAAAATTCCAATGATTTTCTCTTCCTTTAATAGTTTACGAGGTATCTTAATCGTGCTCGGTCCCGGATTATCCCGGTCGACTGGGAATGCATTCAAAACATTCATCAGCCAGTTTGTGAATTTCGTCTGGAATAATTCCTTTTTTGCCATATAATGAATTTGATTTGGCAATAAAGATACACCAAGCCATAAAATATCAACCCAGCCTGTATGCGTACAAGCGATAATGTATCCGCCTTTATCAGGTAATTTTTCTTTCTGATAGACTTTGATTCTTCCAAAAATATTCAAGATAATTTTTACTACATGTGCTGCAAAATTATACATGGTCTTTCCTCCTACACTCGTGCATCTCTCTTATTTTATCATAAAGCAGGAGGAACGGGTATCCTTTACTTGGAGGAGTTGGCTCTTTGTTTAGACCTTCTCTTTCTTTATTCTAATACTTGATATAACCAATAAAATCACTGTTAATAATAATGTAATCGGAATCCCTTGGCAAAACAACTGTTCCATTATTTTACTGCTCATCAATCATATGTAACCTGCGTTTGAATATCTGCTCTACTTTATTGGATCTGCATTTGCTATGATAGTTTTGTTCCTGATCGGTTCCCTATTATTTTTAAGATCCAAAATAAAAAAGGAGTCCATCTATTCGATGATTAGAGAGGAAGAATGAGAGTGTGATTGAAGTAGAAAGCCGCATGTTACACGTTTTTCCGCAATTGCGGGAACATGCGTCTTTTTCTCTTTTGCTTCATCTTGTTCAAATTGACATCTGAGATTTTCTGAAAATAAACAGGCGTAAACCTGTTTTTGACTCAATTGCTTGTTAAAAAGACCTTCCCTTGAACCTTTTTAGCCTCAACAGCATGTATAGCCGATTTAATATCTAATAAATCATATGTAGAATCTGCAACCATCAGCTGCAATTTCTGCTCACCTAATAATCTGATCACATGATCAAAGGCTCCCCGCCATTCATTTATGGAAACATTTTTATTCCAATTTCGCAAGTGAAATAGATTAGCTTTCACTTTTGCTTTATTTACAATTTCCATCCAGTTCACTTGCATCCCTGATAAAAGGCCGATTGTTAAGAATTTACCATTCGGACGTACACAAAAGGCCAACTCGTTACCAGAAGGGCCTCCAACCGAATCGATAGCTGCAACCGCACCCCTTCCATTTGTTAACTCCATAACGGTTTCAGTTAGAGAAGCGCTTGAAGTGTTTATAACATAAGAGGCACCTAAATCAAGTAAATCTTCCGTATATTTATCATTTCGTGTGACTGCAACTAATTTAAATCCTAGCACCTTCGCTAATTGAGCAAATATCCGACCAATGGAAGACCCGCACGCATTAACCAATAAAGTATCATTGGGCTGTAATTTCAACACCTCTGTACAAATCACCCATGCTGTAATCGGATTGATGTACATCTGCCCTGCTGTGAAATCATCAATGAACTCTGGTATCGGAACTGCAAATTCCGCTGATGTCCTCACATACGCTTGCCACGTCCCTTCCCCGCGCAAGGCTAAGACACGTCTTCCGATAAGTTGGTTGGACACGTTTGAACCTACTTCTTCCACCACACCTACACCTTCATAACCGGGAATAGTTGGTAAGGATATGCGATGGGCGTAAGAACCTCTAATTGGTATAAGATCAGAAGGATTAATAGGGCGTGCTAACATTCGAACAAGAACTTCATTCTCTTTTGGTGGCTTAACTTTCTTATCCTCAACACTTAACACATCCTCGGGACTGCCAAATTCATAGAATCTAACACATGTTGCATTCATTGCATGCCTCCTTGCTGGCAATTAAATTTTTTAATATACGTTGAATTTAAGTTTTGTACATTATTCCTTTTATCCGATTAATCTTTAGCCCAAATAAACAGGCAAGGTCATGAACGATTGACCTTGCCCAATATTTTATCGCTCCATCCCATTTCTAACAAATAATTTCCTACTCCGATAAACCACCATACTTACAATCAATAGCAATATTCCAGAAAATACAAATACCATTCTAATCCCAAATAAATCTGCTAATACCCCCATCATAAGGGAAGCGACGCCAAAAATACCCGTCGAAATCGCACCTAACGAAGTATATACCGTTGCCAATTGTTCTTTAGGTACACTAGTTTGGATAACTGTTTGCTGCGGGATTTCTTTGATCTGTCCAAACAGCCCGATACATAGTGATAGAAACAAGGCAAAGATTGGGATGCTGTTTAAGCTAAACAAAATGGTGACTAGAAAGCTTGCAAAGAAACCGGTGAAGATAAAAGCACCTATTCTCCTTTCAACAAAAGAGGAATATTTGATGCAATATACACTGCCTAAGATTAAGCCTAAAAAGAAACTACCATTAATGAATCCCCACCATTGTTCACCTACTTGTAAGGCATCACTGACAAATATAAAAAGTATAGCAGCAATCCAGACCGTTCCAGCAATGGTAGCGAAAAAGTCAATCCAAGCAATCTTCCTCAAAACAGGTGTGTAAAATAGAGTTTTCCATCCTGCTTTTATTTGCGCGACTTTTCCTTTGTGCTCTGGTTTACGATGGCTAACGTTTTCTAGCAAACATAATAAAAAACTTGATAAAATAAATAATCCACCAACGACCCAAATAAGCTGATATGCACTTAGAAACACTAAAAATAAACTTCCTGCAAACCACATTACCGTTTGAATAAATTGATAAACCGTTTCAGCAAGCCCATTCGCCTGAATTAAACGATCCGGTTTGACATAATGCGGGATCAACGTCTGCATTATTGGATTAGCACATCCGTCCAGGAAAGCAATCATCGCGATAATCAAAAAAATAATATAGTAGTTAGATGCTGTTAGACCAATCAACATAAATCCTAATACGACGAGAAATATTGTTTTACCAATTTGTGAGCCTGCCAATAACCATTTTAAATTTACCTTTCCAATCAAAATAGGAGTCAGTATACTGGAAACAAACATGGACGAAGTAATTGTAAACGGAACAAAAGAAGCAGCCGTTGCCGAATCTGTTAAAACAAAAATTGTACTAATAATACTCACCATATATAACACATCGCCTATATTAGCGAGTGATTGTCCCGACAGTAGTAATGCAAAGTTTCTATTCAATTTTTATCTTTTCCCCCAGTCGTTCAACTAAAATTTGCGTTAGCGTTATTAAGGGGAAATCAAATCGGATGGTCCATCTAACATTTTCTCCTTTTGACTAAGATAAAATGAAACTTCATTCAGGGGGAGTTTCTTCCCGCTCCCGACTGAATGTTAGTTGAACAGAATCAGGAATTTACGGACTGTTAATACGTGATAAATCCGGGGGAAAGAGGACTTATCTTATATTTTAACCTTTACAAATATTTCTGTTAATTAATCTTACGTTAAAAGCGTATGATCAGCTACTCGCTTTCCTTTTGTTTAATAACACAATAGCCGGGAGAGCAATAATCGATGCGACAAATAACGAAACACTTACTGCTCCTAGTCCCATCCCTTCCCATCTCCCAATAAGGAAACTGGTGAAAAATAAAATAATGCTAACGAATACGAACGCGATCGGGAAAAGTATTTTTTCCCTAATCCCTTTGGAATGTATGAAAGAAGGATTGCTGCGCTAATAAATAATAGTGTTAAAGCAACTAGACTCCACATTTGTCAGACTCCTTTCAAAGGATATCAAACTATTGACCTTTTAATCATAGCAATTCTGTCATTTTCAAATAAAAAATAACCACCCTAGCAGCCTGATATGCTAATTTTAGGAGGTCATTTTTTAACCCTAATTAGTGAGTCGGCCCTTGAAGGGCTATTGCACTAAACCGTTTGGTGTTCGAGCACCAGACGGTTTGATTATTTTATTACTCTCTATATTTATTATACCCGGTTTTTGGATAAAAAGAAACAATCTTAATTATTAGTTTGTGTCACTATTTAATCTGGAGCGCTTAGGAAACTAACGAAAAAACTTTCTGGTCTTTTTCAAGATTCTCCAATTCAATTCTTTAGCACTTTTCCTGTTATCGTTGATCCGGTCTTCTACGATGCAACGGTATAAAGAACGATCAATTAACTGCATGTGTGATTTCCCCTTTCGTTTTCTTGTTAACTCCATCATAAAGGAGAAATCATTCGTTGAAATCGGCTCGGAGGGTGATTTTTAAACTGGAAAAAACCCTACAATCGTTGTAGGGTTTCTCCGTCTTTGGGTGGAGATTATTCGGTTGCCCGGTCCCTTCCTTGAGACTTTTCTTCCTCCGACTCAACCATCAGCCGTCTGGTCGGCACAGCAATTTCAATACCTTCTTCTTCAAGAATGTCTAGTATTTTAAAGTTAATATCTTCACGAACCGCTAAGTGCTCCGCCCAAACTGTCGTCTTCGTAAAGAAGTAAAGAAAAATTTCTATACCGTCTTCCTGATACTGTTCAAAATAGACCATAATCGTTTCCGGATGGACTTCATCATGCTCCCTGATCAGTGTATTAATTTTTTCCAAGACGCTTTTGATTTTTTCCTTCGGTGTATCGTAAACAAGGCGAATGGAAAAATTAATCCGACGTTTACCCATTTTACTCCAGTTCGTAATGTTCTCGTTCGCAAGTGTATTATTTGGGACGATAACAAGAGCGTCCTCAAACGTACGGATCTTCGTGCTTCTAAAGCTAATATCTTCTACTGTTCCCTCAACCGATGGCGTTAAAATCCAGTCGCCAAGTGTGAATGGTTTTTCCGAGATGATGACAATCCCGCCAAGAATATTCGCAAGGGCATCCTTCGCCGCAAGTGAAATCGCAAGTCCCCCGAGGCCAAGCCCGGCAATGAACCCCTCGATACTGTACCCGAACTCTTTTAGAATAATCGTTCCACTTACCCCAATAATGATGACTTGTAAAGTTCGCGACAACAATGGGATAAGAATATCATCTATCCTTACATTTGTTCGCTGATTAATTTTATAAAATATATTCGACGAGGAAGACGACAAATTCAACAATCCCCAAGTCATTAGCACGATAAGCGCTACTTTCATGAGACTAATAAACCAATCCTGACCATGGTTAAAATAAGGATATATGCGTAAAGCTACGTAAAGTCCTACAAGTGTAAATAACCATTCGACCGGCTTTTGAAAGGATTGGAAAACATTCGATAGAAAATTAACTTTCGTTTTATTGATCAAGCGCATGATGATGCGGAAAACATATTTCGTAAATAATTTGCGGAACAGCAAGAATAAGAGAAAGACTCCTACTGCGATTCCGAGAGCTTTCAAGTGTGTATAAGATATGAGAAATTCCCAATTTTCCAAAGTGAACATTGTCAAACCTCCAACTTATCTGGCTGCAATTCTTTGATGATGTACGTCATTTTACAGTTGATTTTTCTATTTGTAAACCGTTAACTAGTGGGCATTATGAACGATTTGTAGAACCTTTTTCATCTCATTTGCAGTCACCTGACCAGGTGCGGAAGCGTGTTTTACCGCCGCAAAAGTAAGCACAGATCCGAAAATCTCTCCGCTCATTCGGGTCACGATGCCGAGACTCCCCATTGCAATCATAATCATCTTTCGGTTTGGATACGATTTTTTCAATTGCAGGTTCGCCTGGAGGACAGTGAGGACGTCTTCCTCTTTGACCGGCATGACAGCGATTTTCGGTATATCTCCACCAAGATCAAGCATTTTTTCTACCCGGCTCATAATTTCCGATGTTTCGGGTGTCTGTGAGAAATCGTGATTTGAAATAATCGTTAGAACTTGTTGCTCCTTCGCAATGGCAACAAGTTCTTTAACGGTATCTTCCCCACGGAATAATTCAATATCAATTAGCTGGACAGCTCCCGACTGGGCAACTTGTTTATTCAGTTCAATGTAATGCCTGACAGAAATATTCTTTTCTCCGCCCTCTTCTGCTGTCCGAAAGCTAAAGATAAGTGGCATACACCTGAGTTCTTGTCTTAGTTTAGCTAATGCCTCAAGCACCTTTTCCGTATCTAGCGCATGTTCAAAGAAATCGACCCGCCACTCAGCAAGATCTGCTTCCGAATTCCGCACTAACCCACATTCATCCAGTAATTCTTTTAAAGTTGTTCCCGTTAAAGGCGCACAAACTTTCGGCATCCCTTCACCTAATGTAAGATCACCAAGTTTATATCCCTGACTCATCTGCCACCAGTCCCTTTTTTTGTTTATTACTATCATTCTAATTTATCCTGACTGAAGTGACAAATGTTTGGGACATTGGTGTAATTTGTTTTAAAATAGTTACAAAAAAATAAGTGAGGAGATTCATAAAATTACCAACCAGTGGAAACACCTCTATGAAAAAATCATTCTCTCCTTATATTCCCTAACTCTCAAAAAACATGCCTGATTTTCAAAAGTTGAACCATTCCTCCATGAAATTCGCTCCTTACCTGATGTCCGTAAAATCAATTGAAAGGCCACCTGGTATTTCTATAATTGTTTCATATAATTCACCCGAGTAATTCATCACTCGTCTGTTCACTGACAACGTTTTAAGAATCCTAAATGGGTACTTCCATAAAACCCATTTCCCTCATTTGTTGCGTTTTCTGTTCTAACTGATAGGATCCCTCCCGGAGCGATATATTGTATATTTCTTTTCTTCGTTCATTCCTATATACTAGTACTAGAATGTATACGAGGGGGTAAAAGGATGCCGATACCTGAAAATCATTCCATATCGGTTCGTTTAACTGCGAAAGACCATGCTTACAATCAAATACAACAATGGATTATTGATGGTACCCTCCTGCCCGGGGAGAAAATAAATGATACAGAGCTCGCACAAGCCCTCGGTGTCAGCCGGACGCCAATTAGAGAAGCCTTGCAAATTCTCGAAACGGAAGGGTTTGTCAGGATGTTTCCCGGTAAAGCTACCCAAGTTACTGAAATTCATCGGGAATCCATTCATGAGCTGCTTCCCCCACTTGCATCTTTACAGGTTCTCGCAACAAAGCTTGTAAGTGAAGAGATTGAAGATAATATAATTACGGAACTGGAAGACATTAATCAACGTTTCCAAGCGGCGATCGAAACGGAGAACTATTATTCTGCGCTCAAAATTGATGAATTGTTCCACCAAGTAATTGTCGATGCAGCTGACAATACATATATCAAGCAGCTTGTCCGCTCCTTGCAGGCGCATGTAAGAAGACATTTCTTCCATAATGGGATCGTTCTTACCGAAGCTTCAATTTCTGACCACCGGAACATTATCCATTACCTTAAGAGGAAAAAACCGGAAGAGGCTGCAGATATAATGGAGAAAAATTGGCTGAGGACATTGGATATTCTAATAGATTAATAAAAAAACTGAACCCCCGTATAAATGTTTCATACGGGGGTTTGTTTATTTTTATCACGCATTAACGGTCTGTAATACCCCCCTCTCTAAACATAAGGGAAGCCCAGCATGAGAAGGTGGGGGATATACAGTCCGTAAGTAAATCCCTGATTCTGTTCAACTATCATTCAGTGGGGAGGTAAGGAACCCCCCTGAATGAAGTTTTCACTTTATCAGGTTATTAATTTGTCTCTGTCGCTGCAGGGCTGCCTGTAAACTTTGCGATAATTCCTGTAACGAAGATAACAATTAGTGCGGGAGCTAACCAGCCGAGTCCTTGATTATAAAGCGGTAAAAAGGACTCATAGAAATCGAGTACTGGTACCATAAATGCGAAATCAGCAATTTCAAGTGTATCCGTAAAAGTTTTTAAACCATCGAAAATACTGATTAAGAAAGTTACTCCGATTGTTGCCACGTATACAATACGGGCGTGATTAAATAGTGGTGATAAGAATGTTAAAATGATCAATACAATCGCTAATGGGTATAAGAACATCAACACCGGAACCGAAAAGGATATGATATTCGTTAAGCCAAAGTTCGCAACAATGAAGGTAATCGTTGAGAAAAAGACAACTAAAACTTTATAACTGATTTTCGGGAATAAAGTATTGAAATACTCCGCATTTGCAGTCACTAAGCCAATTGCCGTCGTTAAACAAGCAAGAATAATCATGACTGCGAGTAACAAGGAACCGACATTTCCAAAGTAATGGGACGCCGCACCACTTAATACCGGTCCTCCATTGTCAAATAAGCCTAATGAGCCAACCGAACCCGCACCTAAGATTGCAATTCCGATATAAATGGCTCCAAGTAGCGTGATCGCAATGAATCCAGATTTTGTAGCTGCAGATAATATTTGGCCTTTATCTTTAATGCCCAATGCTTTAATCGCATTAATTACAATAATAGCAAATACTAGTGACGCAAGGGCATCCATTGTATTATAACCTTCCAAAAATCCTGTAACAAATGCTCCCTCAATATATCCTTCCTCAGCCTCGCCAATTGCGCCCATTGGATTAAAGATTGCTACAATTAATAGTATCGCCAGCAATAGAACTAGAGCTGGAGCTAGAATTTTACCAACGTTATCTACTATTTTCGCTGGGTAAAGCGAGAATATTAAAGTAATTGCAAAGAAAATTAATGTAAAAATAAGAAGTCCAGTTTGTTCGGAACCATTCGGAACGAACGGCATAATTCCCACTTCATAAGCAACTGTACCTGTTCTCGGCGCTGCAAAGAATGGCCCAATCGTTAAATAAAGTAGTGCTGTAAAAAATACTCCATAAACTGGGTGTACCCTGCTCGATAGTTCTTGCAAGTTGGCACTTCCTGAAAAGGCAATTGCCACGACCCCTAAGAGCGGTAAACCAACTCCGGTAATCAAAAATCCGATAACGGCCGACCATAAATTCTCTCCTGCATACTGTCCTAGCTGAGCTGGGAAAATTAAGTTCCCTGCTCCAAAGAATAATGCAAATAACATAAAACCTATTGCGACATATGCGGATACTGATATTTTATCTCTCATCTTTCTTCCTCCTAGATGTTCTTTAATTAATTCTTTAGTTAGTCCTTTTGATAGAATTATCAAACAATTTAATAGAGTTCGAGCTATATGCAATATATCGGCTGGAATCTACTATACTATCTTTTAATACAAAAAACAATAGCTCATCTACAAATTTTTCGACTTTTTCCGCTAAAAGGAAAATCTGGACAAGCGAGGATGTCTGGGGGTTATCTTGTCTGCGAACCTAGAAAGGCGATATGGAAGTTATGAGAGGACTAGTTAAAGCCTGAGGGAAGCGGAAGTAGAGACGTTCGTCGAATTAGCGGCCTTATTACCGATCGAAGCATGTGGAATTGTAGTTGTTTGGCCGATTAGAGAATCTCTATTATCAAACGAAGCTCATCAAGTTGAAGAATTTGAGTGATTAAAGGTGCGATAAACGACTGTAGCACACACGAGACCCCGCTAAGAGAAACCAAAAAGAAAGAGAGCAGAACATAACCTGATATTTTACAGTTATGTTCCACTCTTCTAAACTGGGACAGTGCCTCTGACCCCGATGTCCCGATTCTAAACCGGGACAGTGTCTCTGACCCCAATGTCCCGATCCTAACCCGGGACAGCGTCTCTGACCCCGATGTCCCACTCAGGTTGGGTTTATTTTCCAGATGTCGTTTACATATTCTTGGATGGTGCGGTCGCTGGAGAATTTGCCGGAATGGGCGATGTTGATGAGGCTCATACGCTGCCATTTCATTTTATCCCTGTAGACACTTTCCGCGTATTCATGGGCTTCAATATATGGCTCGAAATCTTTCAAGACGAAATAGGGATCATTATGATAAAGAATATTGTAATAGATATCTTTAAATTCAATATCATGGGTACCAAATTCTCCATTATTCAACTGATCAAGAATACGTCTTACTCGATCATCCTTGTTATAAATATCACGGGCATGGTACCCGCCGTGCTGATAATAATCCAGCACTTCCTCTGCCTGCAGCCCGAAGATAAACATATTCTCTTCACCGACCAAATCGTGGATCTCCACATTTGCTCCATCCATCGTTCCCATCGTCAGCGCCCCGTTCATCATGAATTTCATGTTCCCTGTCCCGGAAGCTTCTTTGCTCGCTGTTGAAATCTGTTCACTTATTTCTGCGGCCGGTATGATTTTCTCCGCCAAGCTTACATTATAATTCTCTAGGAAGATCACTTTCAGCTTGCCCTTAGTATCTTTATCATAATTGACAATCGATGCGACTGTATTGATGAGCTTAATGACTTCCTTTGCCAAATGATAGCTAGGCGCAGCTTTGGCCCCGAAAATGAACGTCCGCGGTGTCATATCAAGATTCGGATTTTCCTTCAACTCATTGTAAAGATAAATAATATGGAACACATTGAGCAGCTGCCGTTTATATTCATGTAGTCGTTTAATTTGCACATCAAAGATCGACTGGTCTTCAACAGTTATCCCCATTTGCTGGTAGATAAAGTTGGCAAGTGCAAGCTTGTTTTCATTTTTCACTTTCGCAAATTGTTCAAGTACATCCTTGTCATGTTGGAATCGGAGTAAGCTGATCAATTGTTTCGGCCGTTTGACCCATTGATCGCCAATCATGTCTTGGATGAGGGAGGTGAGTTTCGGGTTCACCTGCATGAGCCAGCGCCTATGGGTAATTCCATTCGTCTTATTATTGAAGCGCTCTGGATAAAGCTCGTGGAATTCTATCATTTCCTTTTTCTTCAAAATTTCTGTATGGAGATTGGCGACCCCGTTCACACTAAAGCTTGCGACGATTGCGAGCCGTGCCATATGTACCTGTTCATCTGCAATAATTGCAAGCTCGGGAATTTTATCCCGCTTATCTTCATGGTCAAACCATATCCCCTGGCAAAAGCGTTCATTCATTTCATCGATGATCATATAAATCCTCGGAAGTAACTTCTGCATCATTGCTATTGGCCATGTTTCTAATGCTTCACTTAATGTTGTATGATTCGTGTAGGCAAATACACGTGTCGTAATTTCCCATGCTTCATTCCAGCCAAGATCCTCCTCATCCATTAAAATACGCATCAACTCTGGGATACTTAAGCTTGGGTGGGTGTCGTTAATCTGAATGACTATCTTTTCCGGAATATGTTTTAAGGAAAGCCGGTAATTTTTCTTAAACTGCTTGATCATATTTTGCACGCTCGCTGAAACTAGAAAGTATTGCTGCTTTAGCCGCAGCTCCTTTCCTTCATAACTGGAATCATCAGGGTAAAGGAAGCCGGAGAGCTGTTCAATCGAATGCTCGAAATCAAGGTGATGATAAAATTCTTCTTGATTCCCGGAATTGTCCGGTGCCCCGGATACAGGTTCAGCACTCCAGAGCCGGAGCGTGTTCACCGTCTCATTCTCATATCCGATAACCGGAACATCATAAGGCACAGCCAAAACTTTATCTGTATGTTCATGATTGATTTCGAGTGAACCGTTACGCCTCTGATGCATTCGGACAATCCCCTGAAACTGGACAACACATGCTTCTTCCTCTCTCCGCACTTCCCATGGATAAGGTTTTTTCAGCCAATAGTCTGGGAGCTCGACCTGGTTTCCGTGGATAATGCGTTGCTCGAACAATCCGTAACGATACCTGATTCCGTAACCATGCCCTGGATAATTTAAAGAAGCGAGGGAATCAAGGAAACAAGCAGCTAGCCGGCCAAGACCGCCATTCCCAAGCGCAGCGTCTTGTTCCACTGCAAAGACGTCTTCTGCTTGGAACCCAAGTTCCTGAAGCGCCTGATTTGCTTCCTTGAGCATACCGAGGTTCAGTAAATTACTTTCGATCAGTCTTCCAATTAAAAATTCCAGAGAAAGGTAATAAACTTGTCTCGCTTGTTCCGATTTATAACGTTCATTTGTTTTATCCCAAAGCGGCTTCACTTGTTCATTGACGACAGCTGCTAAGGCGTAAAACACTTCTTCCTCCGTCGCTTCTTTTACATCAAGACGATATGTCGTGTTTATATACGTTGTAATGCGTGCTTTCAGGTCTTCTGCAGTTAACCGCTTCAAATTAAATCGCTCCCTGTTCATCAAACTCATTTTTCGGTGATACTATTTCCTTATAAAGCTCTTTATACTGTTTCGCTGACTCCTTCCAAGTATAAGCACCTTTATTTACATTTTTAATAAGCTGCTTCCATTTTTCTGTATCGCGATAGATTTCGAGGGAGTAATCGAGCACATGAAGCAGTTCATGGGCATTATAATTGGTAAAACTGAAGCCATTCCCTTCCCCTGTTTCCTTGTTAAAGGCGGTCACTGTATCTTTCAAGCCGCCCGTTTCTCTTACAATTGGAACAGTGCGGTATTGGAGTGCAATCAACTGGGATAACCCGCAAGGCTCAAACTTCGAAGGCATCAGTAAAAAGTCGGCACTCGCATAAATTCTCCGAGCGAGCTGTTCACTGAACGTAAGCAATGTTTTCACCTTATCTGGATATGCCCCTTCAAGATACGTAAAATAATCCTCAAACTCCTGCTCCCCGGTACCAAGAACAAGGAATTGAATATCTTCTTGTAAAAAGTCATCTATGATCCGCTGAACGAGGTGAAGCCCCTTTTGTTCCACAAGCCTTGTCACCATCACATAAAGCGGCCGATCCGGGTGATAAGTGAAGCCAATTTCTTCTTGAAGCAACTCGCGGTTTCCACGTTTTTTACTACGAGCTGTCCGGTAATTGATTGGCAGATGCGGGTCTGTCAGTGGATGATATTCCGTCGTATCAATCCCGTTCAATATGCCGATGACATCTGCGTCCCGTTCGCGGATCATTTGATGCAGCCCTTCACCGTAGTACGGTTCTTTTATTTCTTCCGCATAGGTTGGGCTTACCGTTGTAATTTTATCCGCATGAAACAGAGCTGCCTTCAAGCTATTAATCATCCCGTCCCATTCCATCCCCGCTAAATGTCCGCGGTCCATTTGAAAGAAATCTTCGTAAACATCTGTTGGCATCAGCCCTTGATATTTCAAATTGTGGATGGTGAAAACTGTTTTTAAATTCGGCAACGGCTGCATGACTTTCGCTAACAGGACGGCAAGACCTGCTTGCCAGTCATGGGCGTGCAGAACGTCTGGTGTGAAATCAATCAGGGGAAGCGCTGTAATCACCGCATGACTGAAAAAGACAAATCGCTCTCCGTCATCATAATAACCGTAAATACCTTTTCGACTAAAATAATAGTCGTTCGAAATAAAATAATAGACACAGTTTTCATGGGTTAACGTATAAAGCGCCGCCTGCTGTTTTCTCCAGCCGACATGAACGTCATATGTCGTAAGGTATTCCATTTTCTCCTGCCATTCCTCGCCGATCTCATCATAATAAGGCAACATCACCCGTACTTCCAGCTCCTCATGAGCTTGAAGAGCCTGTGGCAAAGAACCAATTACGTCCGCCAGCCCCCCAGTCTTAACAAACGGCACACCCTCTGAAGCAACAAATAAAACCCTCTCCATTTGCACTTACCTCCTATCATTGGGACATTGGGGTCAGAGCATTTGTCCCACCACCGGGACAAATGCTCTGACCCCAATGTCCCGCTAAACGATTTGTCTTTTTGCTACGACGTATGGTTTGTCGCTTGTGCCAATGATGCGCTGGCCTTTTTTCACATGGACGTCTTTATCTAAGATTACATTTTCGAGGTAGACATCTTCTTCAATTTTACAGCGTTGCATGATGATGGAATTTTTGATTGTAGAATGGTCACTTACTTCCACCCCTCGGAAAAGGATACTGTTTTCCACCTGACCATTCACGATACAGCCATTTGCGATAATCGAATGATTAACGAGTGCCTGAGCTTGGTATTTCACAGGCGGGTTGCTTGATGCTTTCGTCCGGATGAACGGTTTCGCAAATAAATTAATGAAATTCTCTTCCGTCAATAGTTTCATATTTTCCCGGTAAAAGCTTTCAATCGTATTTATAAACGCATGATATCCATCATATTTATACGCCCGGACGTCCAATTCATGGAGCTGGTCTTTGATTCCATCGGCAAAAAGATTCTCCTTATGGTAAGCGATGCAATAATTGACGATCTCCATCAGTAAATCCTTCTTAATGATATAGACACCCGTGAATACATTAGGATTCTGCTCATCATTCGTTATGCCGATTACCCTAGCGTCTTCCCCTTCTTCAATCCGGAAATAAGCTTGATGCTCCGGTCGGATCTCATCAACCGGCGTATAAATTACCGTCACGTCCGCGTCCGTTTCAAGATGCTGGCTGAACGCTTCTTTATAATCCGTATTCGCAATGAACTGACTGCCGCTAACTAGGACATGATTCGCCTTCCCCCGATTAAAATAATCTCGATTATTATGGAAAAAGCTCAAATCACCACGTGAGCGATCACTAGGATCATTCCAGTCCGGCGGTAAAATAAATAACCCGCCATGTCTCCGGTCGAGATCCCAACTTTCCCCCGACCCAAGATGATCGAGCAGGGAGCGATATTTATGCCGAACAAATACTGCCACTTCCTCCATTCCAGAATTGGTCATATTTGATAAAGCAAAATCGATCAGACGGTATCTTCCGGCAAATGGAATTGATGCATTATTGCGGAAGTAGGTGAGTTCATTGAAAACATGATATTCCTGATCAAGATTAATTAGCCCCATCATCCGGTCCATTAGTTCATACCCTCCATTTCACTAAAATGCTCCCTTATATTTTGCTGATTAAGGACTAATGGTTCTGCGTGCTTCGTCGCGTAAACCTGCACCCCGTCCGGAACCTCCGTATTTTCCATGACGATAACCCGTTCCAGGACGACATTTTCTCCGATAGTCACTCCAGGATGCAGGATCGATTGATGGATTGATGCATGCTGTTTTACGAGCACATTTCGGAAAAGGACGGAATTCGATACATCTCCATAGATAAAGCAGCCGGTATTAATGAACGAATTTGTCACCCGACCGGTTCCTCCAATATATTGCGGCGGGAAATTGGCTTCATTTGTATAGATTTGTTTACTCCGGTCTTCTCTTGCTACTGAAAGCGGACTACCGGAATCTTCGTCAAGTAAATCCATCGTTGCTTCCCAGTAACTCTGAATCGTGCCAACGTCTTTCCAGTATTCGGTAAATAAATAAGCGAAAAGCCGTTTATCCTGACCAAGCATTGCCGGGATAATATCTTTGCCAAAATCATGGCTGGAATCCGGATCAGTCGCATCTTCTATTAAAAATTTCCGGAGTGTTTCCCATGTGAATATATAAATTCCCATCGATGCAAGATTACTTTGCGGATTAGCAGGTTTTTCTTCAAATTCATAGATTTCGAGTGTCTCGGTTGTATTTAAAATTCCGAACCGGGAAGCATCCTCCCACGGAACTTCAATGACCGAAATCGTTGCATCGGCATTCGTCGCTTTATGCTGCGCGAGGACAGATTGATAGTTCATTTGATAAATATGATCACCGGAAATAATGAGCACATATTTCGGATCATATTGATCGATGAAATGAATGTTCTGGTAAATTGCATCAGCAGTTCCAGAATACCAATCCCCTCCATGCTTGCCGGTTGCCGGTGAAAGCATCGTCACACCGCCATTCCTCCGGTCCATGTCCCAAGCTTTGCCGTTACCGATATGCTGATTTAAATTGATTGGCGAGTATTGTGTCAATACGCCAAGTGTTTGAATCGAGGAATTTGCACAGTTGCTTAAGGTGAAATCAATAATCCGGTACTTCCCGCCGAATGGAACAGCAGGCTTTGCGTTCTCATTCGTAAGTAAACCGAGGCGTTTCCCCTCTCCTCCTGCTAATAACATTCCAACACATTCTTTCAATTCGCATCCTCCTCGTCTCTTCTCTTAAAAATCATGACAGCAAGTGGTGCAACTTTTATTTTGATATGCTGCTCTAAGCCATGCCATTTCTTGGGAAAACTGAAATGTTCATCATTATATTGACCCGAACCGCCGAAAATCTCTGCGTCCGAATTAAAAATCTCTTCATAAACGCCTGGTTCCGGCACTCCAATTTTATAATCATAATGGACATTCGGTGTGAAATTACAGACGATAACGAGCTCTTCCTTCTTACATTTCGCCCGTCTTCTAAAGGCAATTACGCTTTGATCAATCTGATGCGGGTCAATCCAAGCAAAGCCTTCCGGTTCATGATCAAGCTCATACAATGCCGGCTCACCTTTAAACAGGCAATGTATAGCTTTGATATAATCGAACATTCCTTTATGTAATGGATAATCCAATAGATGCCAATCAAGCTCCTCTTTATCCTTCCATTCTGAATAGAGAGCAAGCTCTGCGCCCATGAACAATAACTTTTTCCCCGGGTGGCTGAACATATAACCAATGAGCAATCGTAATCCGGCGAATTGCTGCCACTGGTCACCAGGCATTTTGGATAATAAAGATTTCTTTCCGTGGACGACTTCATCATGCGATAATGGCAGCAAGAAGTTTTCCGTGAATGTATACATGAAGGAGAATGTAACGAGATTATGATGCCACTTGCGGTAGATTGGATCCATCTCTATATATTCAAGCATGTCGTTCATCCAGCCCATATTCCATTTGAAATTAAAGCCGAGACCACCAAGATAAGTCGGCGCGGTGATGAGCGGATAATCTGTACTGTCTTCCGCCATCATGAGCGCATTCGGCCGGTATTGGAAGACTGTTTTATTCAATTTACGAAGAAAGGCAGTTGCCTCGAGATTCTCTTCTCCCCCGTAAGAATTAAAGATTTTCCCCTCGTGCTCGGGCCGGTCAAAGTTAAGATAAAGCATACTTGCAACCGCATCGACACGGATTCCATCTATATGAAATTCTTCCAACCAATAAATGGCATTCGAAACAAGGAAGCTCTGTACTTCCGGACGTCCGAAATCAAAGGCTAGGGTACCCCAGTTATGTTTCTCCGCTTTTTTCAAATCACGGTATTCATAGAGGGCTTCCCCGTCGAACTGACGTAAACCGAAATCATCTTTACAAAAATGTCCCGGCACCCAGTCCATAATGACACCGATCCCCGCCCTGTGGCAGGTATCAACGAACGCTTTGAATTCTTCCGGGGTGCCGTAACGGGACGTGACCGCATAATAGCCGGTTATCTGATAGCCCCATGATAAATCAAATGGATGCTCTGCCAATGGCAAAAGCTCAATATGGGTAAATCCGAGATTTAATACATATGGAATAAGTGTTTCTGCTAGTTCTGTGTAGGTTAGATGATCACCATTCTCCTTCAATTTCCATGAACCAAGATGCACTTCATAAATGGATATCGGAGAGGTATAAGGATTATAGGTCCGCATCTCTTTCTGCCAGGCAGTATCCTTCCACTCATAGACTTCTAGAGAAGGTGTCAATGAGGCAGTGCGTGGACGGATTTCCGCTTGCCCGGCATAGGGGTCTGCTTTTAGAATCATTTCGTTGTCTGCTGTAGTTATATGGTATTTATAAGCAGTATTAGGAGGTATATCGCTGAAGAAACCTACCCAAATCCCTTCGTCATTCAAGCGCGTCAACTCATGAGTCTGTCCCTTCCATTCATTGAAATCCGCTGCAATAGCGACACGCTTTGCGTGAGGAGCCCAGACAGCAAATCGAAAGCCTTCCGCACCTTCCCATTCAATGAAATGGCAGCCAAGCAATTGATACACTTGATAATTCGTTCCTTGATGAAATAAATAAATTGCATCTTCATTCATGCCATACAACAACATTCACCTCCTTTATTACAACAGAAGATTATCACTAATTCAAGATAAAGGCAAGGAAGATTTTGAATATTTTTTATACATTTTTGTCGAAACCTAGCGAATCGATGAAAAAATATAAAATAATATTCGTTAATTCATAAAACCTCATCCCTTCACCGTTCGCATGATGTCTAATACTATAGTATAAATACGGTTATATGATTGACGAATATCAATATTTTTGGAAAGACAAAATAAATTTAACAAAGCTGTAACAAGTATTTTCACAGTTAACTGTCTATACTAAAAGGCATATATTTGTTTAACTGTTTATCACGTATTAACGGTCTGTAATACCCCATCCTCTAAACATGAGGGAAAACCAATATGTGAAGGGGGTAAACAGTCCGTAAATACCTGATTCTGTTCAACTAACATTCAGTGGAAAGGGAAGGATTCCCCACTGAATGAAGTTTCACTTTATTAAAAGGGTTACGATGCTGCTAAGGCGAGCGATAAAGGAGGCAGGTTCATGAGCAATTATACGGCATGGATGGATGACGTTCATCTCATTACAATTTCAGTTGATGAGCTGGACCCATTAAGAAAGAGGCTTGATACTCCACCGATCATCTATTGGGAGAAAGAACAAACCTATTTTCATACTGAGTTCCATCAAGCACCAAATCCACATACCCTACATTTCTCCCATCAAGAAGCACTTCCAATTGGCGAGGAATTGACCTTATTATGGGGAGAAGCGGAAATCCCTGTCTTTCCTAGAGACATTGTCCGGAAAGAGGCTTTTGATGAAAGATATAGCGCACCCGACACGACATTGGGACCGATTTGTACGGAGGCTGAAGCCACTTTTCAACTATGGACTCCTGTTGCAACTACCGTGGAAGTAAATGTTGACGGTAAGTTGTACCCCATGAACCGGACCGAGAACTTCGTATGGACGCTTACATTAGCCGGCGATTGGCACGGTTCACCTTATCATTTCGAAGCATCCATCCACGGCAAAAGGGTACGTGTAAATGACCCGTATGCAAAAGGCATGACCCCAGACAGTGAAACTTCTGTTTTGATCGACCTTTCCCGTACGATGCAATTGAAAAACACGAAACTTCCTGTTCAGTATCCGACAGACGCAATCATTTATGAACTTCATGTGAGGGATGCAACGATTCACCCGAACAGTGGTGTGAAAAATAAAGGCCGATTTTTAGGACTCACGGAGAAATATACGACAACGGAAAATGGATATTCAACCGGGTTATCCTATCTAAATGAATTGGGTGTGACCCATGTACAGCTTCTCCCTGTTAATGACTATGCCCGCGTTCCTGAAATGGAACCAGAATTAGGATATAACTGGGGATATGACCCGCTTTACTTTCAAGTACCTGAAGGCAGTTATTCCGTTCTTCCCGATCAGACACTTGCCCGAATTAATGAGCTGAAAAAGATGATTCAAGCATTCCATGAAGAAACAATTGGAGTCATTCTTGATGTTGTATTTAATCATGTCTTCGTTAGGGAAGAATCCGATTTCGAAAAATTAGTTCCTGGCTATTACTTCCGTTACGATAACGAAGGAAACCCGAGTAATGGAACCGGTGTCGGGAATGACTTTGCCTCGGAAAGGAAAATGGCAAGGAAATTTATTGTCGATACGATTGATTATTGGCTAACAGAATATAAAGTTGATGGGTTCCGTTTTGATTTAATGGGGAATATCGATATCGAAACAATTCGGCAAATTAAAGAACGCTGTCTGCAAGAAGAGCGAATGATTCTTTTACTCGGAGAAGGCTGGGATTTACCAACCGCACTAGATCGGGAGAAAAAAGCGATTACTGCCCATGCAGCTCAATTAAAAGGGATTGGCTTCTTTAATGATTATTTTCGAGATACTTTGAAAGGAAGGCTATTTGACACCGGGGACAAAGGCTTCATCAATGGATCCGGGCGTTTTCATGAACGACTCGGCGACCTTGTGAAAGCTGTGACGTTAACGGAAGGAATTAGTAACCACGAAATTCAGCAAAGCGTAAATTACGTAGAATGCCATGATAATCATACCCTTTGGGATCGGCTTGCCCTTACAAATAAAGAAGACTTTTCCACACGGAAGAAAATGCATCAACTGGGAACAGCACTCACATTGCTTAGCCAAGGTATTCCCTTCCTTCATGCCGGGCAAGAATTTTTCCGGACGAAATATGGAGTGGAGAATAGTTACCTGTCCGGAGATGCTATCAATGCAATGAATTGGACCCGTCGGGAAACAGAGAATGAAACAGTTGAGTTTGTTAAAAAACTGATTCAGTTGCGGAAAAATCATTCCGTATTTCGTATGCGCAGTCAAGAGGAAATCGCCCAGCGCCTGCACCTGTTAGAGGGACATAATCCATTATTTGGCTTCACCTTACTAGAAGATGGAAAAGATATTACCATCTTCATCAATCCTACTCGTGAAGTAAGGCATATACAGCTTCCAGCACCAGGCAATTGGAAAGTTACGGTTACGAATCACCAAGAGAGACCGGACAAAGTTGTTCAAGGTGACTTGTTCCACGTTTATGAGTATGAAGTTGCTGTACTGGAGAAAGACCGTTTTTAGAGTCAGCTGGTTTTTATTATACTACTGGAAATTGAAAGTATTAGAGAAATGAAAGATTAGAAGGTTTCATATGGTAATCGGCCTCGGAGCAATCGGGGCCGTTAAAAACGTAGAACTAGGGCGAGCGAATACTGAAATGCAGCATCATACCGGTCCGGATACGATTATTCTTTCCCTCCTAACGGTGTTTCCAGTGAAGAAATAATTGAGATAAGACTATTAATAAGATAAATTAATATTTGAGCTATATACTATTTTTCTGTATGATTAAATCTATACTATTTTGACAAAAAGAGGAGGATGTTCATGGATAACCCAATTAGAATAGGCATTTTAGGATACGGTAATTTAGGACGAGGTACAGTAAAAGCTGTTAAACAATCCTCCGACATGGAAATTGTAGCGGTATTCACAAGAAGAGATCCAGCAGATCTAGAGTTGGAGGATGCCTCCATTCCGGCATTACATATTGATGAAATAACCGATTATCAGGATAAGATTGATGTGATGATCCTCTGCGGTGGTTCAGCGACAGACTTGCCAGATCAAGGACCAGCATACGCTCAACTGTTTACGACCGTTGATAGTTATGATACCCATGCTAAGATTCCAGATTACTTTGAAGCTGTTGACGCAGCAGCGAAGGAAGGTGGCAATACTTCCATTATCGCAGTCGGCTGGGATCCGGGTCTATTTTCTATCAACCGGCTTGTAAGCGAATCAATCATACCAAATGGGGAAACGTATACGTTCTGGGGGAAAGGATTAAGTCAGGGACACTCCGACGCTGTCCGCCGCGTAGAAGGAGTTAAGGCTGGTGTCCAGTACACGATTCCGTCGGAAGATGCAATGGACCGCGTTCGCAGTGGAGAGAACCCGACATTGGAAACAGCAGAAAAGCACCGCCGTGTCTGCTATATCGTGCCAGAAACTGGCTATGATGAGGCAAAAATTGAGCATACGATTAAAATGATGCCGAACTATTTCGCGGATTTTGATACAGATGTTCACTTCATTACCGAAGAGCAACTGGCTAAAGAACATGCGAAAGCACCTCATGGCGGCTTCGTGATCCGCTCCGGACAGACTGGAGAAGACAATAACCAGCTAATCGAGTTCTCACTCAGACTGGACAGTAACCCGGAATTCACTTCAAGTGTGCTTGTCGCCTATGCCCGCGCAGCATACCGCTTGAACCAAGCAGGCACGACCGGAGCCAAAACCGTATTCGATATCGCACCAGGACTCCTCTCTCCACGCCCGGCAAGCGATTTAAGAAGAGATTTATTATAATATTGAGAGGCAAAATCCCAAGTCTTTGTTATGACTTGGGATTTTTTGTCACGCATTAACGGTCTGTAATATCCCCACTTCTAAACATAAAAGAAACCCAACATATGAAGATGGGGATAAACAGTCCGTAAATCTCTGATTCTGTTCAACTAACATTTCAGTGGGGGATAAGGAAACCCCCACTGAATGAAGTTTCACTTTATATTCGATAAATTAAGATACGATCGTCGGAATCATTTTTGTAGAAAATATCAATCGTTATTTCCTGAACTAATTCAAAGCTCGTATTCTTTTCCAGATAATAAATATATTCCGCATGCGGATAGTAAATCAGAAGATCGATCGAACGCGGATACTCCTCCACCGACTTTAAAATATTATGGACGACTTTTTGAAAAATCTTGACCGAAAATGGATTGAAAAAATAGAACCGATTATCCTCTGGTGCAATTTGATACTCTTGTGCCGGACAATTTAAAAATTCAATCCTTTTTAAACGATCCGGGTGCTGCATTTGATAGCCTGCTAAATTCTCAATTGCATCTGCCAATAAGTCATCCTCCATTTCCACACCTTTCACCGAAGCACCGGTAAAATGATGAAGATAGAAATTAATCCGCCCTTTCCCGCAACCGAAATCAACAAAACAATCATTCTCCGTTATTGGATAATGCTCAATCAACGTTTCCAATGTTTCATAAGATGTCGCTTCATATGGATTATTATGGTAGGAAACAGGGAGCTTTACAAACCTGTTCTCTCCCGTGCGGATCCCAAGTAATTTATCATACTTATATTGTTTCAACATTATCTTCCCTTTTCTACTTCTGCCGCTGAATCATGATGCTTCTTTTCAAATTCTCGCATTACATCGACCAGTAATTCTACCCCTTCCACCGGCATTGCGTTATAAATGCTCGCCCGCATACCGCCAACGGAACGATGACCTTTCAACGTTTCAAGTCCCGCCGCTTTTGCTTCTTCAATGAATGCAGCATCAAGCTCTTTGGATGGCGTGACAAAAGGAATATTCATCAAGGAGCGGCTTGCCTTGTCTACTGGAGTCGTGAAGAAATCAGACTCGTCCAGAAAATCATAGAGAAGTTGCGCCTTCTTTCGGTTCTTCGCCTCCATCGCTTCAATACCGCCAAGACCTTTTAACCATTCAAATACGAGGGATGCCATGTAAATGCCAAAGGTTGGTGGTGTATTATATAATGAATTGCTTTCGCTATGTGTCTTATAATCAAGCATAATTGGGCAATCCGCCTTCGCTTTACCGATTAGGTCTTCACGGATAATAACAATTGTAAGCCCAGCTGGACCAATATTTTTCTGAGCACCGGCATAGATGATACCGAACTTATTCACGTCAATTGCTTCAGATAAAATATTGGAAGACATATCAGCAACTAACGGAATGTTGCCTGTGTCCGGGATATCCGTAAAAGCGGTCCCTTCAATCGTATTGTTCGTCGTAATATGTATATAATCTAACTCCGGATCAAATTCCACCTCGTCAAGATTAGGGATATAGTTGAACCCGCGGTCTGCACTTGAAGCGATAACTTCCACTTCACCGAATTTCTCCGCTTCTTGGATCGCCTTTTTCGACCAGGAACCAGTATGGACAAAGCCCGCTTTCCCATTTTGCATCAAATTCAGCGGTACCATGGAAAACTGTAGCGTCGCCCCACCTTGGAGGAACAACACTTTGTAATTATCCGGTATATTCATTAATTCACGTAAATCTTGTTCTGCTTTCTCAATCACTTCTGTAAAAAGTTTAGACCGGTGACTAAGTTCCATAACTGACATTCCAGAATCCGCATAGCTTAATAATTCTTTTTGTGCTTTTTCCAAGACTTCTAACGGTAGGATGGAAGGCCCTGCTGAAAAGTTATAAACACGCTTCATTCGTTCTCGCCCCTAACTATTTTCATGTTCAACATTCGGATTTTTCAATATTAACCTTCATTATAATCAATGCCCTTGCATGTTGCAAGCGGGTAAACGAACGTTTTATAGCACAACTGATTTAACGTACGTAAACATTCACCTAATTTCCCAATCCACCGCAGCTCGTCCATTTGCACTCAAAAATTCATTCGTTTCCGAAAATGGTCTACTGCCGAAAAATCCCCGATTTGCTGAAAACGGACTCGGATGCGGCGATTTAATAATATGGTGGCGCTTATTCGTAAGGAATATTTCCTTTTCCTGGGCATGTTTTCCCCATAAAATAAACACGACCGGATCTGTCTTTTCATTGACGAGTTGGATTACTTTGTTCGTAAAATGCTCCCAACCTTTCCCGCGATGGGAAGCTGGCTGTTTTCCCCTTACCGTAAGTACCGTGTTCAACAACAGCACCCCTTCATCAGCCCATTTTTTCAAGTAACCATGGGCTGGGGGTTCGATTTCTAAGTCACTTTGAAGTTCTTTATAGATATTTCGTAAAGAAGGGGGAATCGCTACACCCTTTTGCACAGAGAAACTTAAGCCATGGGCTTGATTCGGTCCATGATACGGATCTTGTCCAATCAGAACAACCCTCGTATTCTCGTAACTTGTGTAATGGAGGGCATTAAAAAAATCGTCCATATCAGGATGAATCTTGTAATTCTTATATTCTTCTTTTAGAAACTCCCGTAATTCCAAGTAGTATTTTTTCTGAAATTCCCCTTCAAGCAAGGGGGCCCAATCATTTTTTAAAATTGTCATCAGCTAACCTCCTGTCAACTCCAATCAAAAAACCTTCGGAGCATCCGCCAGAATACACGCGGGATATATAGAAAAAACTCAACTATGAACATATACCAATCAAGCTGTTCGATACGCTCCTCGGCTTTTCTACTTTTCTTTTTCAATTCTTTCCCACTCATTACATACCCTCCATCTAATTTACCACGTATTAACGGTCTGTAATACCCCCACTTTTGAACGGGGACGGAAAATCCCAGTGAATGAGTTTCACTTTATCGTAACAAATGTCATCAGTACAGCAGTAAGACCGACTAGAATAACCGCTGGGATTATAAATATGCGTCTGAAGCGCAACCAAGCCGCGTCTCGAACAGTTTTCTCGATAGGTACGACACTGAAGAAATGTTCATCGAGCATTTTTTCATACAATCCTCTCAGCCAGGAATTATACGTCAAAAACAATGAGAACGTAATGAAAATCAACCATTTCAACCAGATAATTGGAAGTAACGTAATTGCAAATAAGGTGACGCCGATGATTTGGAAATAGCTTTTAAGATAGACTGTATGTCGCAGGAATCCTTTTAAGAGCATTTCCAGAAGGCCATTTTCCGGATTTGTTTCTTTAAAAATCCTTCTGCTATTTCTAAAGAGTAGAGGCCGTTTCCCGAAACGAATTGGAGGCTTCTCCACCTCTTTCGCCATTCCGAGCATTAACTTCGCATAGCGCATCCGCACCTTGACCTCGTTATTCACCTCTTCAAAAAAGTAGCGTTTTGCCGGAACCATAACGTAATAATTCCAGACGGTGAGAAAAATGACGCTAGCAGCACTTGCTATGAAAAGGATATCGAGCGATAGGTACATGACAAGATTGCTGATGAAAATAAAGAGAACAGCAAGCAAAATCCAACGCTTCACTGGGTGGCGAATGATTTTTTTCACGGTAGATATAAGCAATTGATAAGCTAGGAGAAAAACAAACAGAAAAAAGATTTGACGCACACCAAGCCCAATCAGCTGGATAAGCCACGGTAAGGTAATAACGAGTAATACCACGGCCAGCCCTATCCTCTGCAACACAGAATATGAAAAAGCCGTGGTCCGTAAACCACGATATAACTTGGGCCGGTCAAGTAAAAACAATTGATCTGCTTCTTTCATAAACATACGGAATTGGACAATCGTCAAGAGAAGTAACATCAACCAGATAATCACCGTTCCCGGCAATATTTCCGGCCAATAGGATGCGGTATCCTTCCAGATATCAATATAAAAAAGCACCCCGAATATAAGGAATGGAATAAAAGCATAGAACCAAACTATCCAATCGATGAACATTCCAAGTATCTTCCGCTGATATTTTATATCATCAATTAATCGTAATTTAAATAGTTTCCTACCGGTCATCTGCCTCACGCTCCGTCAATATATGAAAACAATCAAATAAAGACCCTCCCTGCAGTCCGCTCTTACGCTGGATGTATTCCAATGTACCGTCCGCAATCAGCTTTCCGTGTGAGATAAGCAAGAAGCGGTCACAAATCTTCTCCGCTGTATCAAGTACATGCGTCGACATTAAAATGCCGGCACCGCGCTCTTTTTCCTTTGCAATCATATCAAGGAGCTTCCGGACCACTTTCGGATCAAGCCCCATAAACGGTTCATCAATAATATGAATATTCGCTTCCTTTAAAAAAGCGAGCATAATCATTGCCTTCTGCTGCATGCCTTTGGAGTAGCTTTCAGGATAATGATGCACCACATTTTCCAGTTCAAATTCTTTTAGCAATCCTTGCATTTTCCGAGTGAAATCCGCTTCGTCTGCATCAATCGTAGCTAGAAGAAAATGAAAATGTTCCATTAGCGTCAAGCCAGGATAAAAAAAGGGGCGTTCCGGTATGTAAGCATAATTTTCAACTTCGATCTCCCCTTGCACGTAATCAATGACGCCGAGCAAGGATTTAATTGTTGTACTTTTCCCAGCTCCGTTCGGTCCGATTAATCCGACGAGCTCGCCTGGATGAACATTAAATGTAATATTTTTTAAAACTGGTTCATTTTTACTGTAACCCGCTTCTTGGATCTCGCATCGTAACATAAATGAAGCCGCTCCTTTCATTTCTATTAACTAGTACGGCTACTCATCGCTGAAAGTTTCATGCTTTTCACGTATAATTGAGGATATTGCAGTAAAAGAAAGGATGTTGCTCACATGAATGCTTTTGTACTTTTGGCTTTTGCAATTATAAGTGAAGTGTTCGGCAGCTCCTTTTTGAAGCTGACGAATGGCTTTAAAAAGATACTACCAACACTCGGGGTCATAATCGGATACGGAACCGCTTTTTACACTCTTTCTCTCACGCTAACCGAATTACCACTTGGATTGGTTTACGCAATTTGGGCTGGGATGGGAACTGCGCTAACCGCCATAGTTGGAATAGTCGTTTATAAAGAAGTATTTAATATGAAAAAGTTAACAGGAATCCTGCTCATCATTGCCGGAGTTGTCCTATTGAATATTTGAAAGCAGGTATTAGGATTTTGAGCGAGGGATTGGCTTTTCATTGACCGAATGAATGAGGATCGTTGTCGTTCAAGGGATTAGGAAACTTCTAACTGACGGAACGAGGAAGAGTTGCTGTCGTTCGAGCGATTAGAAGGCCTTTAATCGACTGAATAAAGGAGATTCTCTGTGTTCCGGGGAATTAAAGATTACAAGCTACAAAAACAGAGCTGTCTAACTGGGACAAATGCTCTGACCCCCTGTCCCAACTATCTGCGCTTCGGGCAATTAAAGACTACAACCTATAAGAACAGGGCTATCCAACTGGGACAAATGCTCTGACCCCAAAAAGAAAGTTGGTGTTAGATATGAATGTGAAGGGTTATAGTTTCCTTGTTGTTTCGATTGTTGCTGAGATCTTTGGTACGCTGATGCTGAAGCTATCCAATGGTTTTACGTTGTTGTATCCATCGCTTGCAGTCATTTTCGGGTATGGGCTATCTTTTTATTTTCTCGCTCTTTGCCTGCGTTCCGTCCCGCTAAGTCTCGCTTATGCGATTTGGTCTGGAGCTGGAACTGCTTTAACTGCATTGATCGGCTTTCTTTTCTGGAATGAAGCATTCCACCTCGCCAAGCTACTCGGCATTATTCTCATTATTGGAGGTATCCTCGTCCTGAACACAAGTGACACAGCACACAATAAAAATAAAACAAAAGAAAAAACCATTTAAAAAATGGGGCAATCAATGTACTGAACTTGATCGCCCCATTCCAATTTTTAATTAATTCCACGCATATATTTCTTCAATTTAGGTGCCAGGAATAATAAACAAATTCCTAACAGAATGGCAAAACCACCAATGGCTCCGAAATAAATCGCCTCCGTCTCCACTGAATAAAAACGTACTACTTGCGCGTTGATTGCCTGTGCGGAAGCGTTTGATAGATTCCAAAGACTCATCATCTGGGCCGCAAACGCAGCCGGCGCAAGTTTCGTGGATGCAGACAGTCCAACCGGAGATAATAACAATTCACCGATTACGACGAGGAAGAAACTCGCCACAAGCCATAATGGGCTAACGAGAGATTCCGTTCCGTTAAATATAGCTGGGAAAACCATAATAATAAAGGACAAACCAGCAAAAATTAACCCAAGCGAGAACTTCTGTGGTGTACTCGGTTGACGATCACCAAGTTTCACCCAGAGCCAAGCAAATACTGGAGCAAGTGCCACAATAAATAATGGGTTGAGTGATTGGAACCACGAAGATTTCAGTTCAAAACCTAAGAAACTTAACTGTGTCCGTTCGTTTGCATATGTTGCAAGAATATTCGAGCCTTGTTCCTGAATCGCCCAGAACATCATTGCAGCAATAAATAGCGGAATATATGCCAATAACCGGGAACGCTCATCATCGGTTGTCTTCTTACTGCGGTACATTACAAAAATGTAAATAGCTGGAATAATAACACCTGAAATACTAATAAAGAATATGACACGTTCAATTGTTAACCAGCCACCGGAAAACCCTAACCGAAGAAACGCCGCGATGGCAACTCCACCAAATAAAAATCTGCGTGCAATGCTGCCTTTTTCAGTAGCAGATAAAGGGTTCGGTACTTGCATTCCCGCAAGACCCATATTCTTCTTCCGCGTGAATAAATAGACAACTAAGCCCGCGAACATACCTACGGCGGCTAAACTAAATCCAAGGTGGAAACTATATTCCTGTCCAATTGTTCCGACAATTAATGGTGAAATGAATCCACCCATGTTAATTCCCATATAATAGATACTAAAACCGGAATCACGGCGTGAGTCTGTCTTGCTGTAAAGTTCCCCAACCATTCCACCGACGTTCGGTTTCAATAAGCCTGTCCCAATAATGATAAAGAGCATGGATAATAGCAATGCGGTAAATCCACCAGGCAATGATAAAATAATATGACCAATCATAATCAGAACTCCACCGTAAAATACGGTCCGGTTCATTCCTAGCAAGCGGTCGGCAATCCAACCACCAATTATTCCAGACATATATACTAAAGAACCGTAGATAGCCATAATCGAGTTAGCTGTTGTGCGGTCCAGCCCTAGGCCACCCTCGGTTATTTCATAGTACATATAGTAAAGTAGAATAGCGCGCATCCCGTAGTATGAGAACCGCTCCCAAAACTCGGTGAAAAATAATGTTGATAAACCTTTTGGATGCCCGAAGAAACCTTTTTGAGGCACGGTCTTCAATATCGCATCCCGTTCTTTAGAGTCCATTTGCTGTTAATCCTCCTCTAAGTTGTAAATATTTCTAAGACCCCTTCAGTTTTCTATCGGTACGTTATGATTGGTTTCTTTCTGAAATATCATCCGATACACCAATCCTTTATATTTTAAATCCAATAACAATGCAAGCGCAAGCCCAACGAAGGCAATGCCGCGATACATATTTTTCCGTTCTGAATTCATCCTTTTCCCTACCTTTCACTTCAAGGCTGTCTTAGTAAAATAACATTCCTATTTTATCATTTTTTATTTTTACTTACAATTGAGTAATTTTTGTAAATGTACTGGACTTTCCTACCTGCCTAATTTTTCAATTTACTCTAAACTGGCTTATACTACATATAGATTAAAAATAATGGAAGGGAGAAGGAAACATGATTTATGATAATTCAATTACAAAAAAACTTGGCATAACCTATCCCATTATTCAAGCAGGCATGGCGGGAGGGATAACGACACCCGAGCTCGTTGCCAGTGTCGCAGAAACCGGTGCGCTTGGTACGCTTGGAGCAGGTTACTTAACACCGGAAAAAACGAAAGAAGCCATCCAGAAGATCAAGCAGCTCACCCACAAACCGTTTGCGGTGAATTTATTTATTCCAGAACACCCGACTTTTTCCGATAAAAAAATTAAACAGGCCAATCAGTTACTTGCTCCTATTCGTAGGGATTTAAACATGGAAGAGCAAATACAACTACCTGAAATGAACAAGGATCTTTTTGAACAACAAATTGAAGTATTAATCGAAGAAAAGGTCCCAGTTTGTAGCTTTACCTTTGGACTGCCCCCTAAGAAAATTGTCCGTCGCTTAAAAAGCGAAGGAATAACATTAATCGGTACAGCAACAACGGTAAACGAAGCACTTGCCAATGAAGAACAAGGTCTTGATATAGTCGTTATGCAAGGGAGTGAGGCTGGCGGACATCGGGGGACATTTCTTGGTAATTTTCAATCCGCGATGATTGGGACGATGGCACTTGTTCCACAAGCAAAGGACCTGGTGAACATCCCGATAATTGCCGCCGGTGGGATTATGGACGGACGAGGGGTACTGGCCGCTCTCATTCTTGGTGCAGAGGCTGTACAGATGGGAACGGCATTTATCACAACCAAAGAGAGCGGCGCCCACCCCCTCTATAAACTAGCGATCCGTGAAAGCACTGAAGAGGCAACAACCGTGACAAAAGCCTTCAGTGGAAAACCTGCAAGAGGGATACGAAATACATTCATTCAAAGCCTTGAAAATAGGGAACATCATCTGCCGAATTATCCGATTCAGAACATGTTGACACAAGAGATTCGGAAAGAAGCAGCAAAGCGAAACCGTCCGGAATATTTAGCTCTATGGTCGGGTCAACACCCACGTTCCAGCACGGATAAACAAGCAGGGGACCTGATTCAATCCATCCTTTCACAAATTGAAGACCTTATGGGTAACTTAGGTCTCTAAGTAAGGAAAAAGAGGGCAGCTTTACGAAGCTGCCCTCTCTTTAATAACTCAATGCCTGTCCTGCATCAAATTTGTCGATACATTGCTGTGTACGCTTCATCTGCTTATCTAGGGAATAGCAAGATGTCGTAAGTGATAAAGACGTCCCGTCGACAAAATGTACGTTGGATTTATTCAGCACAGACTCCTCACTAATATCCTCAATGCTCTCGATGCGATGATAAAATAGCCATATGCAGTCTGGGTGTGAAGGTGACATGGTAGGAATCGCATAGATACCGAGGGCTGTATTGATCGGGAGAGGTACTTTATATTTAAAACCTAATTTCTCTCGAATTAAATGAGTACTTCCTTCATAAGTTAAGAATGTTTTAGAGGCGCTTTCTTTAATAATGTCAAATGGGGGCTTTTTTACGTAGTGTTTCCCTTCAGAGGTTAAAACAATGGTGTCATAATGTGTGCTTCGCCCCGGAAGAAGTGCATTGTCATTTTGCGTAATGGTGTAGTTTAATAAAATTTTCTCCAATTGAATAACTCCCTTCCCGCCCAAATCATTAAGTACTTTAGGCTAGTTCTTATTGCATATTTGACACCAATTATATGAGTATTGGGAATTGTTTGCAAGCCAATTTATTTATTCCAAAAAAATAACCAGCCAAGATGCTTTTCTTAGCTGGTCTACGCTTATTCATTCAATTGTTGCTCAGCAAATTTCCGATATAAATCATGGGTTGCAATCAACTCTTCATGAGTGCCTAAACCGGTTATTTTTCCTTTTTCAATAAAAACAATTTTATCGGCGTTAACAATGGTAGATAACCTGTGGGCAATCACAAAGGTTGTGCGCCCTTCCATCAGACGGGAAAGAGCTCGCTGAACAGCGTGTTCCGACTGACTATCCAAGCTTGCTGTTGCTTCGTCAAGCATCAATATTTTTGGATCGCGCAGGAAAGCACGCGCAATATTAATCCGCTGCCTTTGCCCCCCAGAGAGCTTTACTCCGCGCTCCCCGACTTCCGTAGCAAGACCATCTGGAAAGCTACGGATGAACGTCGCTGCATAAGCCATCTCTGTGACCCGCCATAGACGATCATCTGGAATTTTCTCCGCATCATCCAAGCCATAGGTGAGATTATCACGGATTGTTCCAGCCATCATTGCACTTTCCTGGGATACATAACCGATCTGGCCCCGCCAAGATGCTAGAGAAAGCTCACGAATCGGGGTATTCCCAATTCGAATCTCACCGCGGACTGGTTCATAGAAACGCTCAAGCAAGCCGAATAACGTCGTTTTCCCACCGCCACTCGGACCAGCAAAAGCGATCATCTCTCCTGGATGTGCTTCAAACGTGACATCCGCTAGCACCACTTCTCCTTCGTCATATCCAAAGGAAACGTCATCAACGTAAATTGATTGCGTACTAATATCCCTCGTGATGCCAACCTGTCCTTCCTCTTCTTCCAAGTCCAGAATTGCAATAATCCGCTCCGTCGCACCTTTTGCCTTTTGAAGTTCTGTGAAAAACATCGCAAACGATGTAATCGGAAAGATGATTTGAAAAAGATAAAGTAGAAAAGCAACGAGCGAACCTGTTGACATCGTACCCTCCGAGACACGGATACCGCCATACCCGATAATCACGACAATGACAAACATCATAATCGTATAAATTAGCGGGCCTATCAAAGCAAATACTTTCGCTTCTCTTAACCCTAAGCTGTACAATTTACGAATCCCTGATTTACCTTGGTTTTCCTCCACTTCTTCCGCGGTGGATGATTTCATTAAGCGGACTTCACCTAACGTCTGCTGGATATTTCCGGTGAATGTCGCCGTTTCATCCTGCATCTTTTTTGAAATCTTCGCCATCCTTGAACCGAGCGGCATCATAATCAAGAATGTTATCGGAACTGCAAGCAGCATAAGTAAGGTCATCTTCCAATCCATAATAAGCAGAATAACAATCGCTCCAATAATCGTAATGGTACCCGTGATAAACTGCGGAAAATGGTTGGAGATTAAATCTTTTACTATTCCCGTATCATTTACGACCCGGCTTACCGATTCGCCGCTCGGTGTTTTATCAAAATAACGGACTGGCAAACGAAGCAGCTTAAACCACATCTTTTCCCGTAATCGAGCGACAATCCGCTGACCGACTGCAGCTAAAATATAAGTCGATAATCCATCTATAACCGCCTGGAGAATAAAAACGACTAAGATTGTAATAATTAGTGTCGTACTAAGTGCCTCCAATGTAAATCCATCAACCAGCTTCCTTGTTAGGAGCGGAATGGCAAGGTTCACAAGCATCGTCAGCATACTTCCGATTAATCCTGCCACAAGTGCCCACTTTGAAATCTTCGTTGATAGGATTAGTTCTATAAATGGTTTGATTCCTGATTGTTTCTCTTTCATCTGCATTCTCCTCAATTGTTAGAAAATCACGGAGGAAATTTTTAATGATCCACGACTACTTTTCCATTTACCGTCTGGATCTTAATAAGATTTTCCCCATCTCCAAACGTACGATACCGGCTACTACTCCCAAAGATAATTGCTTCTCCGTTGACCACTTCAACAATAATCTCTGCATTATCAGGTTCTTCCTCTACTTGAACATTGACCTTACCATTCACTGATTCGAGGTCAACCGGATGATCTAAGCTTTTTGCCTCTACATTGATCGTACCATTTGTGACTTCAGCCTTTAGTTCTCCCGATATATTCACTGCACTTATTTTCCCATTTTCAGACTGAATTGTCGCGGTTTGTGTATTAAGATTCTCTAAAGACATCTTACCATTTGTCGATTCGGCAGAAATGATATCACTGTTAAGATTTTCAATCCTTACTTTCCCGTTCGCAGTTTTTGCTTTCAAGGAATCATAATCCTTTTCCGGCAAGTAAACTCTTGTCACCGCTGATTTCAGCGAAAAGTCGAAACTAAAGAACTGAAGAACTTTCTCCTTTATAGTCACTTGAAGTATCCCGTCTTCCACTTCCGCCTTGTAACGATAACGAGAATTATTTTTCGTATTCTTTATAAATTCAACCTTTGTCACGTTGTCAGTTGTCGGTACGATTTCAATGGTCGAATTATCCGTCTCAATTACGACATCTGAAATGGTATCTGTGAAGGTCCTTTCCTCTTCAACCGTTTCGCCAGCACTAAGAGATGGATACGTGAACAATGCCCCGCCAAAGCCAATTACCAACAGTACTACCGCAATGAATGCGATTCTTCTGCGATTAAGCATACTTCATTCCACCCTTCACCATTCTGACGTTAAATTGAAAATATTTCACAAACCAATGCTTCATCCATCCCGTAACGGCGTACATACAGATTCCAATTAATAATCCTGCCCCTGTTAGTCCGATGGAAATGAATATATTGAATGGCTCGAATATCTCGGGATAAATAAGTGTGTTAATCAGAACACCGACTAGAGTAAGTGAGAAGGATACCGCAACAACCCAGCCCGCAAATAACAGAGACGCAAGTGCGATGAGTGGACCTGCAACAATCAACAGATTAAAGAAACTTAACGAGATGACTGCCCAAAATGCGCGGAAGAAATTTCTTGTCGTACCACTTTCCTGAACAGCGTCCACATAATATACCGCAGAAAGTTCTTTCCCGAGCTGTTCTGGTGAACCGAGTGAAGAACTGATTTCTTCTTCTGTTTTACCATCGGCAAGTCCATTTGAAAAATATTCCTCGTAATCATACAAAATATCATCCCGTTCATTTCGTGGAAGTGTTAGAATTGCTTTCTCCAACTTGCTTAAAAATTGTCTCTTATCCATCATTTATATCCCCTTTCCATCTATTAGGTAATTAACACCTTCCGTAAACATCCACCATTCCTCAAGTAATTCCTGAAGATACTTATTACCTTCTTTCGTTAACTTATAATACTTCCGAGGTGGCCCTTCTGATGACTCTTGTAAATATGTTGTTGTGTAACCTTCCTTTGTAAAGCGCCTTAACAAAGGATATACCGCACCTTCCGATAGTTCTATATGACGAGAAATATGTTGTACAAGTTCATAGCCATATTGCTCTTTCTTATCTAAAAGAACGAGCACACATAGTTCCAGCACACCCTTTTTAAACTGTACATTCAACCCGCTCACTCCCTTGATGTATTTAGGTATTATATATTATATAATACTATATTGTATATGTTACTGTTCAACAAATAATAGCAATTAAAGTATAGCATTTCCCTTTTCACCTGTCACTAGACCTGAAGCATGATTTCCGCATACAACTTGAGACTTAGCAAAACAGAACGAAGAAAAAGCCAAGACAAGACCAGGTAAACTGCTCATATAACTGAACTTGATCATGTCATGGCTCTACTTTAACCAATATGGTGAACAAATAAAAAATGGCACATTCAGTTTTTCTGAACGTGCCACTCTAATTATTGCAAACGTCTTATTCTTTCTTCCAAATCCGGATGGGTCGAGAAGATGTTCGATTTTTTCTTGCCATTAATTTTGAGCGTGGCAATCGAAGTATCTTCTTCTGTTTTAATGCGGTCACTGTAAGCGCGCAATGACTCTAGCGCATGTCTCATTTTATCTTTCCCTGCAAGATCAGCCCCGCCCCGGTCCGCATGAAATTCTCTGTGGCGGGAGTAAGCGAAGACAACAAGACTTCCTAAAATAGAAAACACTAGCTGGAAAACAATAATCGCAATAAAATGGACGATCGGAGCAATTTCTTCTCTTGCAAAGCGCGATGCGATAAAAGCCGCAATCCGAGCAAGAAAAACGACAAATGTGTTAACGACGCCTTGAAGCAGGGTCATTGTCACCATATCTCCGTTTGCTATATGAGCGACCTCATGAGCAAGCACACCCTCGATCGCAACATCATCCATTTCTTCCAATAAACCGGTTGAAACAGCGACAAGTGAACGTTTCTTTGATGGTCCGGTCGCAAAAGCATTCACTTCTGGTGAATCATAAATCCCAACCTCAGGCATATAGGTTAAGCCTGCAGCTCGTGATAAACGATGAACTCTTTCAACAAGTTCCTGTTCATATTGAGTAACCGGTTGATCAGGATTGATAATCCGAACACCCATCATTCTCTTTGCCATCCAGCGCGAGATTAACAGAGAAATAATGGAACCGGTAAACCCGATAATCGCACTTAAGATAAGTAGTGTACCGAAATCAATTCCACCTGTTGTATTTAAATAATTCAATCCACCTGGTATTAAGTTAACGATTATACTAATTGTAAGTAGGACTAAAACGTTCGTAAGTATGAAGTAAAAAATCCGCTTCCCCATCTTCCACACCCTTTATCTTTGATTTTCTTTTCTCAATTATATAAGGTATCACGTGATGCTACAAGCAGGAAGTACAGATTTAAGCAGCTTTTTCCCGCCATACAAGTAATAATAGATTGGCAAAGCTAGAGAAGGGGAAATACAGCATACGTGACGCCTTATCAAATTGAACGGTCCATTCAAGTGCGGTTCCTGAATGGACCAATTTTTAGGTTGCGATAAATTTTCAAAGTATAGTAGATAAAGGGAAAGAATACGAGAATAATCATCACTTCTACACCGAAACCAAGCCCATTTTCTTTCCCTAGCCCATTTTGAATAATATCGTAGTAAACACTCGCAAACGTCAGACTGATTGCCAAGTTAGAAACTGCTAGCATTCTTGCAGTATTTCGTTTAACGGTATGGCTCTCACCTTCCGTTAGCTCTTCCTTTTTCAAAAAGGGAATATTCATGAATTGCAGACTGTCTGCTTTATCCGAACGAATGATTAAATAATAATTCAACACAAAGCAAAGCAGAACGGTATGGAAGTTAAGCAATATCAAGCCGAATAAAGTACCCTTATGTCCCCAGCCATCCGCTTCTCCAGCCATATTAAAATGAATGGGAATCTCCGTCGGCAGCTTGCTATAAGAAATAGAAACATAAGTTATCATGCTGAACATCACGATGAATGTCAGTAGATCAAGTACAGGCGAATAATACTGCCGAATATTTCTCCACATGAAATCAACCTTCCCTCATGTATATATCCAATTATAATACGAAATAGAGCCCGATCGAGATTCATGGATGCAAAGGAACTGTTGATCCCTTTCATTTAGCATAAGTGAAACTTTCATCTGTCTCTCATCCTTTATCCGCGAAAAAATCTTCCATTGAAATACTTTCTTTAGAATCCAGTAAGATTACTTCTACCTGCTCTCCCTTCTTTGATTCTTTCCTTCCCTTTAAGAAAACAATCAAGCAGTCCGCTTCAGCAAGAGAAGAGACAACACCTGATTTATCCAACCCGCTCGGAGTAGCAAAGAGCGTTCCATGCTTCAGCTCGAGCTTGCCACGTACGAAACGGTCAAACGGATTCTTTTTTAGAAAGTCCGCCCCAAGAATAGCCGTTGTTCGCGGTGAGAAAGGGTGCCTAGCACCTAAAACCGCACGGATGAATGGACGCGCGAGGAGTTCAAAGCCGACGTAACAGGCAGATGGATTCCCTGACAAGGCAAAGATAAGCTTCCCGTTCTTTTCCGCCACTGTCGTCACACTTCCCGGACGCATTCCGATCTTATTAAAGAGCACATTGGCACCGAGTCGATTGAAAATCTCCGGCATAAAATCATAATCACCTACAGAAACTCCACCTGTGGTAATCAGGATATCCACCTTCTTCAAGTTTGTTGTGATACTTTCAAAGTTCGTTTCCAAGTCATCGCTTAGTTTCCCAAGATAAATTGGTTCTGCCCCAGCCCGGAGTGCTTGAGAATGAATCATGTAGCCGTTACTATTTCTTATTTTCCCTGGCTCTAGTGGGTCATCCAAATCCAACAATTCACTTCCCGTAACGAGAATACCTGTCGCCGGCCTCTTTCTAACGGGAACTTGCGTGTAACCGAATGTCGCAAGCAACGCAATAACACCCGGATTTATATACTTTCCAGCTTCAGCAACAACCGTCCCTTGCTGCACATCTTCCCCAGTAAAAGATATATTTTTGTTCGCCTTCATTGGTCTCCGAACTTGTATATGAGGATTATCGTCTATTTTGATTTCTCTCACAGCTTCAATCATAATAACTGCGTCACAGCCATCAGGAATTGCCGCACCGGTCATAATGCGGACAGCTTCTTTTTCCCCAACCGTTCCAGAAAATACTTGCCCCGCACCAATTTCTCCCACAACCTTGAGCACACTCGGATTATGGGTTGTTGCTCGAGCAGTATCGCTTGAACGTATAGCAAATCCATCATAGGGCGAGCGGTCGAACGGTGGAACCGGGTGATCGGCAACTAAGTCCTCCGCCAGATAAAAACCGGTCGCGTCAAATGGAGAGAGGTATTCCATTTCACCCGGATTTGCAAACTTCATCAACCTTGTAACCGCTTCCTGTAATTGAATCGACTTTCTTTCAAACATTCCGACACCCTCCGTTTCCTATAATTATAGCATACGCAATGAAACTACCTCCAAGCGTGGGACAGGGGGTCAGAGCATCTGTCCCACTTTTCGTTCACTCTTCTTCCTCTTCCGCCCATACTTTAAAATCAACCTTTGCCTCAAGTTCCCTTTGAATGGTCCCATCAGAGAACGCTGTAGTAGCGGTCACCGTATAATATCCAGGTGGAAAATCACGCCGTTTTTTAAAATCTTCAATAAATCCCGCATACTGCTCACCATCATCTTCAAAAGAAAAGACTCCTTGCTTTACATACTTCTCCCGGTACGGCTCCCCAGCTGCAAGCTTCGTCTCTATATGAATATCCTGCACAGCAAACGGAAGTTCATAGTCCCGTACCTGTTCCTTGATCTCAAATAATACCGCTGAAGAAGCATGGGCAATCACGACTTCACCTTCACCGATATATATAATTTCTCCATATAATTCCACTTCTTCGCCCGCTTCATATTCCTCCTTGCCACTTACAAGCCGGAACACAAAATTGTCTTCTATCGTTTCATCAAACGTTTGTTTAACTTCATAGCCCTCTAACCCTTCATTTGTCACTTCATTAGCTGCCCCGCAGCCTGCGAGTATAAAAAGGAAGCATAGTAACACAACTCTCATTTTCATCAAGCAAGCCCCTCCCCTGTAAAATTAAAATACATTACATAGTAAGACGGTTATAAGCCGAAATAGGTTTCATTCTTAGCTAACATCATAAGTAACCAACCACGCGTATATATGTTAAAGTAGAAAGAGACATCTTTTACGAGAAGAAAGGATTGTACAAATGAGTAAAACAGTAGTACTAGCTGAAAAACCTTCTGTCGGACGCGATATCGCTCATGTTCTGCAATGTAATAAAAAAGGGAATGGGTACCTTGAAGGACCCAATTATATTGTAACTTGGGCCCTCGGTCATTTAATTACGCTCGCCGATCCGGAAGTGTATGATGATAAATATAAAACATGGAAGCTAGATGATCTTCCAATGCTTCCACCCCATTTGAAATTAGTTGTAATTAAGAAAACTGGAAAACAGTTCCAATCCGTTAAAAGCCAGTTGAACCGGAAAGATGTGAAGGACATCGTTATTGCAACGGATGCTGGGCGCGAGGGTGAACTTGTTGCCCGCTGGATCATCGATAAAGCAAGAGTCAATAAACCAATTAAAAGATTATGGATTTCCTCTGTCACAGATAAAGCGATTCGTGACGGATTCAAGAAACTGCAGCCAGGTGATAAATATAAAAATCTTTACGCCTCCGCTGTTGCTCGCTCTGAAGCAGATTGGTATGTTGGCCTGAACGCAACCCGTGCTCTTACAACGAAATTCAATGCTCAGCTATCCACAGGGCGGGTACAGACACCAACACTTGGCATGGTTGCGGCAAGGGAAAAAGAAATCAATGAATTTAAACCGAAAACCTACTACGGTCTGCAGGCGAAAGCTACCGGTGGAGTCACGTATACGTGGCGGGATGACAAAAATAATTCCCGTATTTTCCAAAAAGAAAAAGCAGACAAACTGTTCCAATCCTTAAAAGGTGAAACACTGACGATTGAACGAATCGATAAGGCTGCCAAGAAAAAATATGCTCCGCAACTTTATGATTTAACCGAGTTGCAGCGAGACGCAAACCGACTATTCGGATTTTCTGGTAAACAAACCTTGTCAATTATGCAAAGCCTTTACGAGCGTCATAAAGTGTTAACCTACCCAAGAACCGATTCAAGAGTAATCTCAACGGATATTGTTCCAACATTGAGCGAGCGGCTCGAAGCATGTGGAATTGACCAATATGCCCGAGAGGCTCAGATGATTCTTAGAAAAGGGATTAAAAAGCTCCCGAAGTCTGTCGTGGATAACTCGAAAGTAAGTGACCACCACGCCATAATCCCTACTGAAGAGCCTGTCTATTTGTCTAATCTCGATGCAAAAGAACGCCGCATTTATGATTTAGTCGTCAAACGTTTTTTAGCTGTCTTAATGGACCCTTATGAATATGAACAAACAACAATTCATGCAAGGATTTCCGGAGAAGCTTTTACAGCGAACGGGAGAATCATTAAAAACCAAGGCTGGAGAACACTTTACGATCGGAACTTTGATGAGGAAGATTTTGATAATCAATCCCTTCCAAATGTAAAACAAGGGGACACATTCACAAATTTCACCCTCAATCTAACGAACGGTGAAACAAAGCCACCGGAACGATTTACCGAAGGCGCCTTGTTACAAGCGATGGAAAATCCCGTCCGTTATATG
Source organism: Oceanobacillus sp. HCA-5259 (assembly GCF_037892815.1). Lineage (NCBI taxonomy): Bacteria > Bacillati > Bacillota > Bacilli > Caryophanales > Bacillaceae > Oceanobacillus > Oceanobacillus sp. HCA-5259. Next base: position 79,234 of record NZ_JBBKBV010000003.1, read on the forward strand.
GACGCAAATGAAAAACATCTTGCCGGCACGTTACAGAAATCAGGTGGGATCGGTACTGTCGCAACACGTGCGGATATTATCGATAAACTCTTTAACAGTGAATATATGGAATTAAGAGGTAAGCATATTTTCATTACGCCGAAAGGAAAACAATTGCTTGATCTCGCACCGGAAGATTTACGCTCCCCTGCTCTAACCGCTGAATGGGAACAGAAGCTGAGTCTTATTGCTGACGGAAAGCTGAATAAAAATAAATTCATCGCAGAGATCAAAGATTATACAAAAGAAATTATTCAGGAAATTAAAGCGAAGGATGCAACATTCAAACATGATAATATTACCGGAACGAAATGTCCGGATTGCGGTAAATTAATGCTTGAAGTGAGGAACAAACACGGTCGCATGCTCGTCTGTCAAGACCGTTCCTGCGGACATAAGAAGAACATCGCAAAACGCACCAATGCCCGCTGCCCGAATTGCCATAAACGCTTGGAACTGCGCGGGGAAGGCGAAGGTCAAATCTTCACCTGTTCTTGTGGTCACCGGGAAAAACTTTCCACCTTCAACAAAAGAAAGCAACAAGAGAAAAAACATAATGTATCGAAACGAGATGTCAACAAATATCTTAAAAACCAGGACGACGGCTTTAAAAATAACGCCCTCGCTGAACAACTCGCAAAACTTAAAAATAAAAAATAGCACAACTGGCACAACAGCGCCTTCCCCAGTCACACTACAATCGGGACAAGGGGTCAGTGCATTTGTCCCACTGCACTACAAAAACCCCGTATTGGATTTTTCCAAAACGGGGTTTTATCACGTATTAACGGTCTGTAATACCCCCATCTCTAAACAAAAGGGTAAACCAAAATGTCAAGGTTGGGGGATATACAGTCCGTAAATATACGTTATCTTTTTCCATTCATTAAAATGTAAATAACATAATGATGAAGTAACCAACCATTGCTACCAAGCCTACTGGTACAGCAAATTTGGCATACTCAAGACTTGTAATCTTCAATTTACCCGCAGCAATGATGTTCGGGATATTACCAGGGATGAGCATTCCACCACTAATCATCAGCCCCATTAAAATAGCTCGGATTGTCGATCCATCCATTGCAGGGCTAATTTCTGCAGCCGCTAATGTAGCGTTATCCAAAATCGCTGATAAGATGTTAATCCAGTACAAGATCAACGGACTTAAACCAAGTAAATATTTTTCAATAAACGGCTCAAATCCAGCACCTAAAAATGTTAAAGCCATAACAAATAAGTAAATCTTCGCACTTCGGATAACAATTTCCGAGTAAGATTCAGCCTCTGAGTCATCTGCTGAGCCTGATCCGTCGTACTCACCAGGAACTTTGACGGCAAAGGCTGCTGCAATACCAAAAAGTACAACAAATGGAATAACAGAAGAACCGACCAGTCTTAGAAGATAAAAGAAATCTTCATTAAGTTTGCCAACTGTAATAGTTGATAACGGTTCACCAATTGGTGTCAGTGCAGCACCAAGACCAATCGCAAAACAAGCTAAAATAACAAGTCGAATTTCCGATTTACGATCCAGTCGTAAAATAGCGACAATCGAAGCAAGAATAATTGCGGCAACAATCGCTGTAATAATACTGGAAATAAGACCTAAAATAATAACAAACAATGCAATGAAAACACGATATGGCATCGCTTTACTGATTGAAAGTGTCCCTTTATCAATTGGACCTTTAAACCAGCGGAACAAAAGACCTGCAATTAAAACAGCTATCGTAATGTTAATCGGGTGCACCAATGCTTCTTTAATGAGTGGCCAATCCAAGACTTGACTAACGAGTACAGAAGCTACCCCCATAATAAACAGGAATATTTCCAGATTTTTTTCCACCAATTTTGTAAATGGCAGAAATAGAACTAAAAGCAAAATAATGATTAATCCTACAATCATGAAGAACTCCCCTTTTCACATAATTCCAATAGTTTTCTATCTACTTCTTGCATATCTTATATGTAAACTGCTAAATGACGAACTCACGTCATACAAACCTAGCCCAGCTCCCCCCTCATCACTTATTTTAATAACACAAATAGGAGTCTGAAATGGGCATACTACGCCCTTGGTGACAGACTCCTCCTTGGTGGTGCTCTTATCAACTTTTTGGCTACTAATAGTTTAACTTACTTCGTCCAAAAAATAAAGGGCAAACTATAAATTTATTCGAAAAACGTATCTTTATGACACGAAGGGCCCTAATTCTTGCCCTATAACTATCCGTTTTCCAACGGGGCTACCGCGGTCCAGTTCAGTCGCTCCTATACGCGTGCTTGCGCTTTTGGTTCGTCTAGCTTAAGCACGCAGGAGCCGACTGTACTTCCCACGCTTCCGGTCGATAAAGTAGACTTGCCGATTGGCTTGGCCAGAGGCTTAGTCGCACTTATACCCTTGTGGTGAAAGTCAACATCGCCTCTCTGCGTTCGGCGTGTTTCCTTTATCTTCCTGCACCGCGGTCCAGTTCAGTCGCTCCTAAACGCGTGCTTGCGCTTTTGGTATTATATGTGTTCCTATTTTTCCTTGCATAGCTTGGTCGGCTTGATCAAGGGAGCAGATGATGGCGCGTTTTCCGGTTTGGGCGAATTTGATTGCTGCTTCCATTTTAGGCCCCATGCTGCCTGCTGAGAAGTGTCCTTCACTTACATATTTATTCGCTTCTTCCAACGTAACTTCGGTAAGTATTTCTTGATTGGGTTTCCCGTAATTGATATATACATTCTCTACATCCGTTAAAATCATGAACAAATCTGCATTGATTTCTTCTGCTAACTTAAAGGCGCTGCCATCTTTATCGATAACAGCATCGATCCCTTCATACGTTCCATCGTCTTTTTTTACAACAGGAACACCACCGCCACCACTCGCAACGACGATTGTTCCCATTTCCGATAATTGCTGGATCGTATTAGATCCGATAATCGACTTCGGTTCTGGTGAGGCTACCACTCTTCTCCAACCTCTTCCCGCATCTTCTTTTACCGTCCAGCCTTTGTCCGCGCTTAACTGTTTCGCTTCCTCTTCCGAATAGAAGACACCAATTGGTTTAGATGGTTCGTCGAAGTCTGGATCATCAATTGAAACTTCCGTCTGGGTTAACATGACTGTAACCGGAGTTTCATTATTTAATTTTAGCAGTTCGTTTCTTAATGCCTGTTCAAGCATATAACCTATAAATCCTTGGGATTCCGCACTGCAGATAACGAGTGGCATGGATGGAACAACATGCTTTGCTTCCTCATTCTGCCTCAAAATGTTACCTACCTGGGGACCATTCCCGTGCGTAACGACGACCGTATGTCCTTTATTAATAATCCGTGCAATGACCTCTGCACTTTTACGGACATTTTCAAATTGTGTTTCAAAGGTTGCTTCTTGCCCTGGTTGTAAAATTGCATTTCCACCTAACGCAATAACGATTCTTTCTCCCATTGTGTTTCCTCCCTAACGCCAAGAGACCAAGCAGGATAAAAAACTTATGTATCAAAATCCGAACTGTGACCCATTGACCATGCTAATTGATTTTAGTTTATACCTCGAATTTTGTCAGAGGATTTTTCCTTTAAGATATAGAATATCATAAATTCCCTTCATGCTTAATATTTTTTTGGATTTTTTATGGGAAAAGGAATAGTTGGTTAGAAAGGAAGTGCGAAGGAAGGTGGAAATGTTTCGAATAAAAAATCCACAAGCTCTTGAATCAATACAATCAAAGTCATAAAGGTGTGGAAAATGATATCCGATAAGTGGACAAAGAAAGAGAGGTCAATCTGTAGAACCTCTCTTTTTAATTTTTTATTTACTTGTCATAATAATTTCCGTCTGGATTGCTGTTGCATCTGTAAACTGCTCAAGTAACGTTCGATATTCCGCTAACCACTTTTCCAATTCTTCTTGTTCCAGGTGGAAAGCATAGATTACACTCATAACCTCCCGCTTTCCTTCCTGAATCATTGCCCGTTTACTATCGCTCGTAGGATTACCAAAGGCTCCCTCTTCATCAAATAACACGGGCAGGTTTTCAATATTAAGATCAGATTTTCCAATCCCTTCATAGCGTTCACCAGCTGGAGCCGGACGCAATTCAATCTCTCCTTTAAGAGCATGTTTATCATAAGAACCAACAGAATATCCAGAGCGAATGGAAATTAAATTATTGATTTCCACTACATTATTGATTTTATATAAGCCATTACCTTTCACAATCCGGCGCAGCATCGCTTCAGCCGCATTACGGTACTGAGAAGGAGATTTTCCTAAAGCTTTGTAAGCTTCCCGCGTCTCCCGAATATGAGGAATCTCTGCAATCTCGCTCATCTCATAGCGTGAGCCAATCTCCTTTACTGTCTTATCAAAATAACCAAGTAACCTCTCATCACTCTTCTTCACATCAACAACATAACGAACAACCCCAAGCATCGCCCCAGGAATCAAAACCCTCACCATCTCACCTCCCTATTGGGACAAAGGGTCAGAGCCTTTGTCCCATTTTTACCTCTAGTTCTTATATTGCCATAAGTTCCTGGAGCAAGACAAGGGGTCAGAGCAACTGTCCCACCAAAAGTGGGACAAGTGTTCTGACCCCAATGTCCCGATGTGTATTCTTAAAATCGTTCTTCTTCCCAGAAGTCTAGGCTTTCATCATGACTAACTTCCTGTTTCATCTGATGAATCATCCATTGGTACCCGTATGGATCAATAAATATGGCATTGGCGATACCGTAATCCGGGAGTTCAGTCACTGGCTGTATTTCCGTACAGCCCGCTTCCAATGCTTTCTTATATGTTGCTTGAATATCTTCAACTAATACGTTAAACCAGATTGTCCGCGGATCATCCGGTGTCGGGGCTTTCAACTCGAAGGTCGGATTTTCATCCAACATATGAAAGTGGACATCATAGAGACTGAAGACAACCTCATTCTCTCCTTTTGGAAAATCAGATACTTCAATCGGTTCCACATCAAAAACCTTTTCATACAACTCCAATGCCTTCAGACTATCTGTCACGACCATATCAATTTCTACGCCGCCAATCATACTACAACCACTCCTTCTTATCTGTTCTTACCAATTAAAATAGATAAATCAATCGTTATTTCAAATTGTTCCCGTTTTCGTAAATTATTAATCGATTCTTGGTCTGCATTCCAAGAAAGAGGTGACATTTTAATTAAATCATTGAGTTCCGCTTGGTTTAGCGCCTTCGTATATGTCAGTTCCTCCGTCTTCACATCAGAAAAATGCTGCTTGAAAAGGGAAATCGTCTCTTCATTCGTAAAGGAATGCTTTCGCTCATCTAAAATCGCCTCACGCAGTTCAATTAAATAGTTCTTACCCGGTACCACTTTGATCATTAATCCATTCTCTGCTAATACCCGTTTAAATTCCTGATAATTCGCTGGAGACAATATATTTATAATGGCATGAAGCACATCATTCTTAATCGGTATGTTTGCCAAATCACCAACAAGCCACATCACCGTATCACATTTACTCGCAGCGAGCCGGATCCCTTCTTTGGAAATATCGATGCCAATTCCAGTCACTGATCCTTCCTTTTGATCTAAAATTTTCGTTAAATGGGACCCCTCTCCAGCTCCCGCGTCAAGCAGAAGGGAACGTGAATGACTTTCAGTTTCTGCTTGGATTACTTCTAACAACCGTCTATGTAAGGGATCATATAAATTATGCTTCATGATGATGCGCTGCCTAGCTGCAAATAATTCCTTGTCATAATTAACCTTCATTGAACGGGTCAGCATATTGATATACCCTTGCTTGGCAAAGTCAAACGTATGCCGATTCGAACAAATCATACTTTTATGATCTACAACTTCTACCTTTCCACCACATACTGGGCAAATAAATATATTCTCATACTCATTTAATAATAACGCAGCATTTTCTTTACGGGACAATCATACTCCTCCTATAGAACGGCAATCATTCTCTAAATTTAGTTCACGTTTAACCTGTCCTAAATACATATTTTTTAAACTTGAAAACCCGCGGGTTTAAACGCGGGGGTTTCAAGGTTATTATAATGATAAAAACTTTTTACTGTCAAACAACTTCTAATGTTCACCATCCACATATCTTCCGTAATCAGGTATCGCAATTTTATCAAAGTCACTTACTAAACGTGCCAGTCCATCTGTTAGTTCCTGTCCCTCAACAGGGACTCCATGACCTGTCACTGCGACAGAAGGATTTAATTCTTGAAGCTTTTTCACAGATTCCCACGCCGCATTCCAATCCGTCGTTAAATATCTTGGAGGGCCGCTGATTTCCAATTCTTGTGTCATTACCTTATACAAGGATTCTTGTTTCACCGTGACAAAGGTATCCGCCGCAATAAGTGCGCGATCTTTTTCCCGGAACAGTGCAATTTGTCCCGGCGCGTGACCTGGAGTATGCACCCATCTCCATTCCGGCATATGCGGAACTGTACCGTCTGAAGGTAAGGCTTCTACATGACTGCCTAAATCTACAGGGTCCGTTGGGAACATAGGTGACATTTTTGCAACAAGCCCACCTTCCACCGTCCCGTCCGGATCCGGATAGCTTTGTTTACCTGTTAAAAATGGCAACTCCTTCTCGTGAGCATATACTTTCACGCCCCATTTCTCAACTAAATCAACAACAGCCCCAACATGGTCAAAATGCCCATGTGTCAAAATAATTGCTTTCGGCTTACTGTCCGCACCGAAACGCTCTTCTATTGCCTCGATTATACGGCCTGATGATTCAGGCATCCCGGTATCAATCAATACAAAATCATCCGCACCGTCACCGACCAAACAAATATTTACGATCTGGTTTGTATAACAATATAGATCAGGTAGAACTTTAACTCCCACTCCGCTTGCTATGGAATACATGGGAAGAAATTTATTCTCCATCGCATCGTGCATATCATTTTCACGATATCCGCTCATCAAACCACCACTCTCTTGAAATGTTCCGGTTTCTTGCTACTCGAAACCGCCATAATTATTATTTGTGCAGACAAAAAAATTATGTATAGTGATGATATCTTTATAAGCTAAAAGAAACGAAAAACTCGTAGCTTTTCGTTTCTTTTCTCCTTATTTATTGTTCGTTCTCTTCCTGCCAGACTTGTTCCAGCACTTGTTTAAACTGAGCAACAGGCTGTGCACCCGACACCCCATATTTATTGTTGAACACATAAAATGGAACACCTTGAACACCAACTTGACCGGCTTCTTGGATATCCTGATTTATTTTTTGCGTATAGCTTTGATCCTGAATGCTCTCGCGTGCCGCTTTTCTGTCAACACCGACTTCAGCAGCTAAGCGCCCAATCGTATCTTCATCACTAAGCAGTTCCGCTTCAGCAAAATGTGCTTTATAGAAGCGTTTGAAAAATTCATTCCCTTTCCCTTGTTCTTTCGCATATTGGAAAGCATGGTGAGCTGGAATAGTACTTGAAAATTTCGCAGTATCATAATCAATGGTAATCCCAGCATCATTCGCCATGTTTACAACGTTTTCAAACATTCCTTTCGCCTGCTCAACAGACGTCCCCTTTAAATCAGCAAAAGTCTCATGATAATTCTTATCAGGATTGTGAGCTGCATCTGGTGAGAGAAGGAAGCTCTTATATTCGATTTCAACTTCATCCTTGTGTTCAAATTCTTCCAATGCTTTTTCTAAATGTGCCTCACCGATATAACAAAACGGACACATGAAATCAGACCAAATCGTAATCTTCATTATTTCTTCTCCTTCTCTTTATTCACCGGACCGCATATTCCAGTTTCCATATCACAGACGAATCCACCCGAGGCACCAAGCTCAAACCCTTCTAATTCTTCAAGCGGCTTCAACTCAATTGGCTTTAATTTTGGCGTTTCCGTTACTTTTTTATCCAATGCTTCCCCTCCATTGATTTATTAGACATTTAATAATTGTTCAAGCATGAGTTTTAATGTTCTACTTTTAGTATAGATTATGTTCGCCAGGGAAATACAGTAATGCGCTCAAAAAGCTTGCCATGGGTTAACTGCAAGCTTTTATTAAATGTGATTTTTTCTAATTTCCATACCATCTTGGTTATAAAGTGGTGCTTTGTTTAAAATCATTAACTTTGATTCTACATTTTCAGTCTAACGATACTTCCAATCGGTAAAATATCTATTTATAAATTACTCCTTTTTTATCTTCCATTTATACATATGTCAAGACTTATGGCGATTTTATTTTATACTTATTTCATTGCTTATTTCATTTTCTATAAACCCTTTTAGCATCTTTAATCTCCTGAAAGGCTTCATAAAAAATATTATAAATAGAGCAGAAATACTGAAACAACCAATTAGTAACGGTTGTATCCTGTTAATTGAAAAAAACAAAGCAAAACATAGAATAGCCACGATTACTCCAAATAGACAAGCATAGATTTCAATACGAAATTGTTTTTTTGCTTTCATAGCAAATTCCCGCAAAGTAGGAGCATCGAATATAACTTTCCGTTTTGTATCCTGAATATAATAGTTATCGTAAATCACTTTTGCAATGATGTAGCCTATTATTAAAGCTGCTATGAATAATATAATATTTATGAATGGTCCTTTATAAACTTGGTAAATACGATCAAGATACTGTGATCCAAATAACACTGCCAGAATTACGAGATAAAACATTGCAAATGACTTTTTTCCATGTTGTAATTTATACATATGGCTATTCTCATGATCATAAAAAAGAGTATACAGCTCTTTCTCTCTATAAAAAGGAATTAATTTATAATTCACCATTTCACTCCTCAAGACTCTCTTATCAACTAAATACAGAACCTAGATTACCAAAGAATCCAGAAACGGCTTCTCCTATTTCTTTACCCGTCTCACCAAATAAAGATTGGCTTGAACTCGTGTTTCTTTCACCGTACAGCCCCGGACTTAATCTAATTGAAGGCTTATGGAAATGGCTGAAAAAACCCTTAATTAATAATGTCTTTTTTTCCCAAACGTACAGAAAATAGCACTGAAAGCAGAAAATTCATCAATGATTTTAATTAGTATCCGGAGACAATCATCAATTGGCTCCGTTTACAGCAATGATGTTAAATTCAACTTATATAACTACATTTTTGGTATTTGCTATATCTGAAATGATTGTATTTTTTCGATGATACAATTGGTTAAACGAAGACACCCATTCCCTTACCCTACTCAGGTATTTTCAAGTAAGCTGTATGTCCCGCTGAAACCTTTAAAGTCATGGCAAAATCAAATCAGATCGAGTTTTGCAGGTTCTTCATTCCGGCCGCAAGAACAATATGTACCCCAGCAATGATATAAAACACGCCGGCCCCCATAATCGGTAAAGCAGGGAACCCCAAGAGTATCAACGTGATTCCATAACCCTTTGTCGGCATGACAGAAACTTTCTTGCTGATGAAGAGCCCTGCCAGACCTAAAACAACCAGATAAAATAAAATCCCCATCCAGAATAGAAAAGCTGACGGGTAGCTGGCCATCTCCCATAGACTCACGAAGTATTGTTCTCCATTCAGTTTAAGGGCTACTGGTGTCACCATGCTAATGAAAAGCATGACACCAGCGATAGCTAAACAAATGATACCGCCGATTCTTGATAATAATTTTCCCGTGCGTACATTCTTATCCTTCATAAGAACTCCACCTTTATTTCTGAGATTACTTTTTATTTCCGACTTTTACTACATCCTCTTCACTCATCTTCTAGATGATCCGCAATTACTTTCCACATACTTGGAACCCTCATGTTTCTTGAACATACCTGCTTCACGGAAAATTTTCCGGAAATGAATCGTCATCATCACCAGGCTTGCGGCAAAGAGAACATATCCCGTCCCAATCAAGTATGGGGCAGCGGTATAAAAAACAGACCAGTGAATATTGCCCGTGACAAGGGCATCGATATAATCATATTGATAGATTTGGAAAAAAATTAACGCACCGCCACCGATATACATCATCACCATCAACAAAATATAAGGGATTTTCGAGTGAGTATTTTTCTCAAAATCAACCGCAGCTTTCACCAGTATATGATTAGCCCCCTGCGCTTTCCTGTTCTTTCCGAATGAAATGATCTTCAAAAATAGATTGGGGATGAATACGAGCAACATGACGAAGATGGAAATGTATCCAATCGGAAGGTTGTAGAGGCTGATTCCATTGATTATTAGGCTTAAAAAGGCTGTAGATAATACATATCTTGCTTTCATCCCGCACCTCCATTTCTGTCTACACGGCATACCTTGTTTCGATGTACGCCATATCGCTTTGTTGAAAAGAGCCTCACTTGCTGTGAGGCTCTATCAATGTCTACTGATCTACCGTTTCAAAGTTGAAGTTGTTAAACTCCATCACAAGGTTTTCCTGACTGATGGTGTTCATCACATCGATTTGCTCTTGTGAAGTGACTGGCAGGAAAATTGGTAATGCTGCATTAGTTTCTAACACTCCTGCATTTTCCTCATCCAATGTGACTGGGAAGTCCTCCCAGACCATATCACCTTCTGTGCTGCCTAACGTGATATCAAACGTTATATTTTTCACTGGTGAACCGAGCCGATTCACTCCCAGGAACAGCATTTGCTGATTCCCCTCCGCATCCTCCACCATGGAGACCGATAGCAAGGAAAAGTCATTCGGCGTACCAAACTTCGAATTTTCTTTAACGAATTCATTCAGCTCCTGATAGATCTCACTATTTTCAATCGTGACTCCTGCCTCTTCATCCACTTTCGTCACTTGTAATGTCAAATCTTCTACTTCTCCCTGATTCCCTTCTGATTGTCCGTTACTTTCTTCTACCTGCTCCGTGGTCTTTTCCGTCTGTCCGCTGTCGGATTCAACTTCTTCCGTATCTCCATCGGTACAAGCGGATAAGAATAATACTCCGACTACTAGGATACCAATTATCTTCTTCATACTTCCTATCTCTCCTAAGCTTCATTATTTATCAATGAAATAATGATATAAAATTTGGTCTAACGTTCCCTTTTGCACCTTTCCTTCAGCGAATGTCTTCACTTTAAAGAATCCAAACAGGCCGACGAAAAAGATGATGGGAATCATAAATATAATACAGCTGACACGATTCATTACAATCAGTCTCCGCAGTTTTTCATCTGCAATATCTTGCTGCTTCGTTTCCTTTAAAAAATCCAGACAGGAGAACCAAGTGATCAGGTAGAATACTAGAATAATCGAAAAGCCGATACTTAAGCCAATCTTCAACACCTGGATGGAACCCTCATATGTATCCGGCAGGAAAACTCCTGTTAAAGCAGTAATAACCACCGTTAGTGCAAATATAATCGGAATAATGATGCCTAGACGGGCAGCCTTCCTGGACGATGTGATTAATAGAGTCCATAGTTTGCTTTCATCTGTCATCTTACCGGCTCCTTCTTACGCTTGTTTCTCGTGTCCCCCATTACTGAATGACCTGAATATCATCAATCCTGCCGGCGAGTTCTGTTGCCTGATACAACCGTTTCTCTTCTGGCATTCTTTCTGCCGGTACTTTTACGTGGATGATGAATCCTTCTTTATGTTTGATTTCCCCTAAAAACTCCGGCGGGAATTGAAAGTCCATTTTTGGAAATGAAGCTTCATTATTTTCTTTAAGTTCGATGTGCAAACTTCCTTTCAACGCTTTGATAGGCGTGCCGGAATGATTGACGAACACTCCGGCTACAGTCATCGATTTATCGATAGGTTCATAGTTTCCACGTAAAATCACAAAATGAACCGCCCCTTCTTTAAAGCGGAAGTCGTTCTCATCAAAGAATTTTTGTACATCCACTACTTCTTGTTGGATGTCGGGATTTTCCATTTGCTCTTTATGCGCTTTTGCAAGTACGATTTTTATTTTCTCCAACCTTCACACCACCTTGATCAGATAAGGTCAATTCAATAGATTTGAAATTTTTGTAGATAGCCAATTGATTGCAGACTTGATATTGCCAATCAATCCTTCGGTACTATAAACTTCATTTTGTAATCTCATTCTTTCATTATTTAAATTGTCTAAGTTATCATCAACCTTTCTGATATATTCTTTTAAACTGGAGGAATATAAATCAGCCTTCATGTCATCTTGATACTGTTCGTATAATTCTCCTTGCCATAAATCATAGGATTCATCAGCGAGTTGCTTGAATTCGGAACGATGCTCCCGAAGGTCACTTTTGAATTGGATAAAATCCTCGATAATCTGGTCAATTTCCGCAATTTTACCTTGCAATACTCCCAATTCATTCGTGCAAGCTTGCAGTTCTTGCTCTTTTCTACTGTAATCTGTTCGCAGTGACTCTATTTCAGACATTCCATTCACCTCAACTTTTTATCCATTTACCAAGGCCATTTCCAATTCAACGTTGGATACTGTAGATCTAGCTTCACACCTAAACCAAATGACAGGTCGATTTTCAGTCTATCCGCATGCACATCCACTACCTTCGTTTCAAACACTTTTGTGCTTGATGCTTCCAGTTCGGCACTAACTTGTTTTCCAACACTTCCTGCTATATCGACACCGAATAAGGACATTTGCGCGGAGTTGTCCGTTTTATAATCCTTCGCTGAACTACTGATATCTTTAACGCCAAAAAGTTCAATTCCAGCATTAGCTTCAGCCTTCCACAACGCTCCACCCCCGCCAATGTGGAACTTATACTCCCCATTGTCATCTTTCGGTTGAATGACAAAGTGGGCGTCCCCTGAAAGAGCCTCCGCGCTGGCACTGACATGTCCATTGAAGTTTTCCGTTCCTAGCATTGCTGTTCCTTCTAATTTTGCAGCATGCCCCTCCGCATTTAATGCGATGCCATTCCCATAGGAGACATCCCCTTTGACTTGACCTACACTCACCGTGCCATCTGCTGTCAAATAGTCCGTCACCTGTGCATGACCATTTCCCTGATAGACACCAGCCCCTCCTTGAAAAGTTGTCACACCATTTTCCACTTTATGGGAACCATCGGCGTAAAATAGTGCATGATCATAGGAAGCAAAGACATCTCCATTTACCCCAGCTACCCATTGGTCTTCATAAAAAGCATGTCTAGTCGTTTCTGAAACAAAGGGATCATCCTCAACCATATCAGCAAATGCTGCAGTATTCTCATTGGAATACCACGCTTCACTTGTTATATCCCCTATCTTATCATAATTGATGCCGTTTTGATTACGATAAACGGTGGATAAATCAGCAATCTGCTGCTTCAATGTTTCCACCCGTTCGACCAGACGGCTTAGATCATTAGCTGCTCTACTGTCTGTCTGACTCAATTCCTGTTTAAACGTATTCAATTGCTGAATCGAATCACGGTAGCCGGCTTGAACCGTCTGACTAGGCAAATTAGTCGTTGCGATAAATTTAGACGCTCTACTCAAGAGATTTCCTGATTTCCCGTCAAGCGCATCAAAAACGTTGTTCGAGTTCTGTACCTTTTCCGTTACCCTTTCCAGCGTATCGGTTTCTACTTTTCCAGAAGCATGGCTTTCAAAGTCTAAGAAGATTGTCTCCATTTGATCGACGGCTTGCCGGATCTCCTCGGCAATGTTGATGATCTTCTGGGTCAAATTCAAGTGCACCAAATTCATATAGGTTCTAAAGGAATCACCTGTGGTTCCTCTCAAACTGAGTGTATTCGCTAAAACAGTTGCTGTTTTAAATTGTTCATAGGCCACTTGGGAAATCGTATCCTGGTAGTCGGCCATTTTCTCCTTCATTTCACTGATTTCCTCATTAATTAATCTTGACACTGGTTGTCACCTCCCTATCCGATATCGTTTGCAATCATCTCATCTGCTTGTACCCACATTTCTTTCAATCGCTTCAGCTCTGCCACATCTTTTGTAGACAGTTCCACATAATCATCGACACAGCTTTTATATGTCTCAATAACTTCCTCCAGGGTATCCATCGCATCCAATAAAGTTTGCCGTTTAACCGCTGCGACATCAAATTCATTGCTTGATGCTATTTTCTCTGTTGTGCCTTTAAAGGCGTCTACTTCTGAATCATAACTCGTCGGATCAATGAATATTTCGTTAGCCGACATACCTATTCTCCCCCTTATAATAATTCAGATAACCTTCTCTGATTTTATAATCTCTTTCCTGCAAGAAGAATTTGATTTGTTCAGGATGCATCTGTTGGATAGCTGCCATCCATTGATAGATATCCACTCGGTCAAAGTACATCTTTCCTGCCATCAAGACGAATTGTTTTGGTTGGGAACTCACCATTCGATTGATCTTCTCCGCAATAGCGAACTTACCTGCATCTATACTTTCGTCTGTCAAACAGGCATAGGCATCTTGCTTATATTCTTTTAACGATGTTTCGAAATAAGTTATTGCCGCGTCCACTCGGTCAACATGCACTTCATATCTTCCGTTGAAAAGGACTTCCCCAATAATCGAAAGTACCGCATGCTCTATGCTTAAATCGATATTGGTCGGATGTCTTTCGAATTTAATAGCGCCGCATTGATAGCTGCCTTTCGATGCTTTTTTCAAGGTGACGTCCTGCTCGTATTGCCAATTCGATAGGGAGTAAATTCCCTGTACATCCTTTTTCTCGTGATTTGGTACTGTCAGCTGTTCCAACTCGGCGGCCGTTCCATCACCATGGACAAACAGGAACATATTATCCGCAAAACAGAGGTGGCTTCGCAGCAATTCAATCTGCTCTTTATTCAGGCCCATTAAATCGCTGGAAAGTTGATTCATCTCAAAGTTCTTGTTCGCATTTGTAAATTCCAGCATTTTCATTCGCCCGCGGAATTCCAAATTCTTGTAATTCTCCTGATAACGCTCCATCGTATCCTTCTTCTCCTGCATCAGCCTTTCCCAGTCGATTGGGATGAGAAACAGTTCGTTGAGGAGTTGCTGGATTTCTTTCTTATAGTGCTCAGGGTCTGACTCCCAGTAGAGGCTCATAGAATTCATCGTTGTACTGCTTGCGACAGGGATGTCGTATAACTCATTCATCCGTGCCTTCACATAGTTGACGTACACTTTTGCCGCGGCAGAGCCGAGCAGGATTTCCTCCCCGTCGACCTCTGCCCTTCTTAATGCAAAGCCTGCTCCGATGTTCAGTGATATCGCCACTTTTCCATTTAAATCAGCTTGATGGTAACCGATCGATAAATCATCAACTTTCAACATGTTCATATATCCTGCCTCCTTTTTTGGCTGTTTTGACTTTCATTTGTAAATTATTCTCAATGTAATACGCTTCGTAAGGTTCCAGATTCTTCTCATACAATATCCGATTCGACACGGAAAAGAGATTTTGATTCTTCAATTCGGTGAACAAGATGGACGAACCTGACTCACGCAGGAACTTCGATATATCATCATACCCTTCAAATGACGTGATTTGTCCCGCAAATACAAAGGAGATGTTGAATTCCTTCGCTTGACGTAAAATCGTAAGGAAACTGTCCTCTAGCATGCGGTCCAATGTATTCTTGATGATGGCATAGTCCGTGATAAAGATAACAACGGGATTCATTTCCTTAAGTAGCGCACTCTGTTCATCTAAAGAAGCATTATTTTTCCTTAATTCACTCATCACCTTTTTACGTTGATGGAAGCCGGATTCGATATGCTGGAAAGTCTGTTCGAAGTATTCCTTCCCGACCCCATAACTGCATCCAGTCTGGTTATAGGAAACATAATTGTACTGTTCATTATCTATTACGATGACTTCTGTCTCCTCCTGCCCGATATAAGCGTCGATGAGATTGCCTACCGTATCCGTCACTTTCGCATGACTGTCTGCTATCACCTTCAGTGGGGATTCTTTTTGCAGACGGATTCGCACAGGCTGGACATCTATCGTATCAACTGCAATGGATACATCCATTTCGTCAAATATCTCTTTCGTTTCTTTCCATTGTCTAAACTGTTCAAAATCGAGAACTTCTGGGACCATCGGGATGGCCTTCGGTCTTTCTCCTTGCCAGCTTCCCCCCATTTCCTTCGCCAACCCTTGGATATTAGCAATGATCTCCATTGGCTCATATCCCCGTGCAGGCAAAGCGGCCTGAAACAGCACTGGATCCTCCAGTTTAATTAGCCCACGACCCGGTATCTCCTCATGCTCGATATCTGTTCTACCAACAATCGAGCGCACTTCTGACGTTTCAATCAAGTATAACGGCACTTGGATTTTGATATTCGATAAGAGTGGCATTCTCATCGCACTCTGTCTGCCGGCACTGATGGCCAAATTCAATCCGAGACTTGCACCTTCACGGGCGATTTGTGTAATGAGCTTTTCAAATCCTTCCGCATCAGCCACATCTCGGACCGAATCATAGTTATCGATGACGATAAAGATATTCGGCAGCACATCTCCGCTTGCCCGTTCATACATCTCCAGATTAGCGACTCCGATGTGGCTTAATTTTTGTTTCCGCTCCTTGATAACTTTCGTCAGCAAGCGGACGAATTTGCCGATTTTTTCCTCGTCATCCGTCTGAATCGTATCCGCCACATGCGGCAAATTCTTCAACGGCAACAGCCCATTTGTGCCAAAGTCCAGTAAATACACATGTAAATGTGCTGGGTTATGCTGGAGCACCAAGTCGATAACAACCGTTTGCAGGAACGTTGATTTCCCGTACCCTGGGCTGGAGAAAACAGCAATATGCCCATCTTTTGACAAATTCAGTTCGAGAGGCGATTGGGACTGTAATTCCGGCTGATCCAACATTCCAATGGTTATGTTCAATGGCTTCTTAGCTTTCTTCCATTCCTCTTCGTAATCCAATGGATGCAGATCCTCAACGAATATTTGCTCAGGAAGTGGCGGCAGCCATGGTCGCGACAGCTGTTCGATGTCCTCTTTTTTGGCATAATCCGCGATATAATCAATGACAGCTTCAAGCTCTGTTGGTACTTTTTCAATGTTTTCCTTATGATCAAGCCCACTTAAATCCTCCGTTAAAATATCGTACTGACCAAGCTCGTTGATGGCATAGATTGTCGTATCAATGTACGCATGATTATCTTTATCTGGTACATAATCGGCACCACTAAATGCACTTTGGAAAAGCTCATAGATCTCATTATTACCAACTTGCAAATATGCACGTCCAGGTAATGTAATCTCCGCGGCATCTGGTGTTTTTAGAATTTCATTGGAATCTCCTTCATTTTGCACTTTCAAGGCTAGCTTAAATTTAGAGTTCGACCAGATTTGGTCATCCACCACACCGCTTGGCTTTTGCGTTGCTAGGATTAAATGGATTCCTAACGAACGGCCAATACGCGCCGTTGATACAAGTTCTTTCATAAAGTCTGGTTGTTCGGATTTCAATTCAGCAAACTCATCGGAAATCAAGAATAAATGTGGCATCGCTTCACTAGCTTCACCTTGTTTATAAAGCTTTTGATACTGATTAATATGGTTCACATCGTGTTCTCCGAAGAGCCTCTGTCTCTTCTGTAATTCCGCTTTAATAGAAGCAAGTGCCCGCATCGACTGGGCGGCATCCAGGTTCGTAATCGTTCCAACAAGGTGGGGCATGTTTTTAAATAAATTCGCCATTCCCCCGCCTTTATAGTCAATTAACAAAAAGGCTACTTCATGCGGGTGGAAGTTTACCCCTAGCGAAAGGATATAGGACTGAATAATTTCCGACTTACCAGAACCTGTCGTACCTGCTACGAGCCCATGCGGACCGTGTGCCTTTTCATGCAGGTTCAGCTGAACAACATCCTCTTTTCCTCTTAATCCAAGTGGAACCGCTAGACTTTTATATGTTTCATTCGCCTTCCAGCGCTGTTCGATAGCTAGTTCCTCCACGTTCTCAACCCCGTACATTTCCAGGAATGTAACACTTTCAGGGATGGAGTTTTTTAAGCTTTGTAAATGATTAATCGGTGCCAATGCCCGGGAAACATCTTCCTTATTAAAATCTCTTCTAAAGTGATCGAGTGTGAAACGTTTGTTAACAAGTTCTGCCTCTTCCAGGATGATATTCCCGTGTTTGGCATCCCGAATATCAATGACTGTTTTCACATGCTCCGGTAAGGAATGCATCACATCTTGGACAAAAACAAGAGAGACACCATACTCACTTGGATCTTCGTTAAAGAATTCCATAATCGTGTGGTCCAGAATCATTTTTTCATCCGTTATTAATACAACGAAATGTGGGGTAAAATACGTCTTTTCATTGCTATTTTCTTTATCATCCAGAATAAGTTTTCGCTCTTTCAGAATCTGATACATTGTGTTTAGCACTTGATCCCTTGAACGCTCATGGTATACAAAACCTCGGACATTTACATCCCTCATGCTTGCATGAGGTAGCCAGCGCATCCAATCCCATTCATGCTTCTCTTCTTCCGGAAAAATAGTAATAAACTGCAAATCATGGTAACTATGAAAGATGGAAAGCTGCATGACCAATAATTGGAGCTGCTCTAAAACCAATTGCCTGTGGCCGATATACCCTACTGGACCTTTCATTAACGAGGTCACAATCGGAACATTTTCGATTCGTTGATATTGGGAAAGCAATTCACGTGCTTGATCGACCAATTCATCTTTTTCTTGAGTAAACTCCTCTTCATTAAAATTAATTTCAAAACTCGATTCCACCTCTCCAAGGCCAGTGCGGAAATATAAAAAGTCATGATGGAACATGGTTTTTTCATACAACCTTGATTCCATATTAACTGCCATATTACGGATTTCCTCTATGTCTGGATAATGGTAATTTAATGCATGTCTTTGTTCTTCACTCGTTTGATAAAGTTCCTTCGTTTTCCGTTGCAGGTAGTTTTTATAGGTATCTTCTCTTTCTATCATATCTCGTTTATATTTACGTACATTCTTCACGTAGGATGTAATAGAGAATATAATCGTTGTTACCGTGACAGCAAGCATCACGATGATATAAATTCCTCTAGGATTTACAAATGAAATAAGTACAAGAGCCACAATCAATACAAGGGATGGTACAATTGTACGTGCTAGCTGTTCACTCGGCTTGGATGGCTTGTTAGACGGTTTCGCTAACTCCTTCTTTTCTTCCGGTTCTCTATAAATGATCCTGGGTGAACGATGATAATTCGGGTAATCTCCTTTGTAGGGATGTTCAACTTCCGGAAGGGTGACGAGTTTAGTTGTAACCTCTCTACCGGAGTCTATTAACTGGATTTCTTTCTGTCCAATTATCAAATAAATACCATTTGCAAATAAATGATCTCCGAAATGCACGTGGACATGTTCACTTACGATAGAGAAGTTATGATAGACGTTTCCCTTTTGAACATTCAATGTGAATTCCTTATCATCCGCTTGTTTAATCAATACGAACTCAGTTTGAAGTCCTTCTATCCTAATATCAGCGTATGCATCGCCACCAATGGTAATCGTGTTTTTTCCAGTAATATCATAAATTTTTCTTTTTTCATTATCGAGTAAATAAAACTCCATCGGTTCACCTGAAACAGACTGTTGCCAGTGGTCATGCCATTTATTTCCCTCTATTTCACAAACAGACCCGTTCCAATTCACCTTGATTGTCTCGTTTATATTTGTATATGTAATGTCGTCGGTCCAAGCATTTCCAATTGTAATATCTCTTGAATTGTTGTCTGTTAAATGGCATTTATGCAGTTGGTTGCTATAGGTTAACAGGAGTAATTTCTGTGCCATCCTTTTCTTCCTTTCCTCACGCGCCCGCCCTTTATCTTTCATTTGAAATCTCTAACCATACTGTCCCGGCGAGCTATTCATCTTCTTCTATCTCTTCTTCTGCTTCGCCACTACTGGATTCATCAGTGTCTTCTTCATTCAAATTATATTCTTCCTGGTAACGGTCCAGCTCATCCTGAAGCTCATTCAGCCGTTCTTCTCGTTCGGAGCCGGTTAATTCCGGATCGTTTCTTGCTTCTTCAATTTGTTTAATTAATCCGTACATAATGAGCTGCACATCATCTATGTACTTTGCCTTTTCTAGGGACTCTTCAAATTCTCCGCGTCCATTATAAATCCAGTATAGTAAATAGTCCGTATCACTCTTTAAGCTAACATTTCTTAAAATAACTTCTTTTTCCCTATCTAATAAGTTTTCTACATGGATATAGGAATCGGCAAGGATATACTGCGTTTGGAATGGAAGTTTTTCCGGGTCCTCCGCGCGTAATATCGAAATGATTTCTCCGTAATTTGATGACAAGTACTTACCATGCGCTTCCAGCAACTTATCCTGATAAGGACTTTTAACTAATCCATAATAGGCAAGCGGGGTGGCGAGTAACACGGATACAAGAATCATTATGATTGCTAGTTGTCTAAAAAGGCGAAACTTTTTTGATGAGACTAAGACTTGCGTTCGTTCCGTTTTATTTTGTTCTTCTCGATACGTTTCAAGAAGGAATGTCTCTAGCTGTGCAAGACTTTCCATATCACGCACCTGGCGCTGGAACTCTGTATCATCGGCATTTCTTAATGAACCGTGATAAAGTTGATCAAAATCATATTTTTCTGAGGTAAGTGCAATAATGTAGCATTTAAATTGCTTTAAAAAAACTGCTTCATCTTGCTCAAAGGGCGGTATTAAATTTCTAAGTCCCCGGTAAGTAACAACCGGCATTAGATTATCATCAAACAAAATCATTTCCGGGTGAAGTAATAAAGTAATTCGCGTGGATAGAAACCGCTCCAATTTCGCCATATTACATAATAAACGCAGCTTTTCGTTGAGCTTTAATTTACGGATAGTCTCCCAGTTTTTTTGATTTGGCTCTATTGTAATATGAAATAGGAACGCATCTTCTTTTTCATCTATTTCCATAGGAGCTAAATAATCAGAGGGCACCTTTAATAAATCCATTTGTCGAATGTCCTCGATTCTCGTTTGCGATTTTGGCACCTGTACATACCAGCCATTTTTATCCTGTGAAAGATGAAGGGTTACATCT
The DNA here is from genome assembly GCF_037892815.1 of Oceanobacillus sp. HCA-5259. Taxonomy (NCBI): domain Bacteria; kingdom Bacillati; phylum Bacillota; class Bacilli; order Caryophanales; family Bacillaceae; genus Oceanobacillus; species Oceanobacillus sp. HCA-5259. The sequence goes on from NZ_JBBKBV010000003.1 coordinate 100,263, forward strand.
TCCATTTCTATTGTTTTTTCCTGCATTGCTATTAACTCCTTCTTTATACGGTGAGACGTTCTTTTTCTTGTAAAAAGACTCATTTATACAGTCAAGCTAAATGCGGTTAACCTTAACTACATAAATGAATCTCCATCAACAGAGTCGTCATCCGCTGATGGATCTCCATTTAGTTTTGGAAACGAATATCATTATAAGATAAGAAATACATCACCATCTGTTACGGGATAATCGCTAAGATTGTCTTCATCCGTGATTAATAGGCCTTTCGTTAATACCTTAATCATACTTTTTGCATTGGTACTGTAATCTATATTTAGTGCTTCCATAATATATTGCATTAACTGCTTTACATTTAATTGAACAGGAATACGTAAATCGTATTGTTTTCCATTCTTTATTCGTTTACTGAAATCAACGGTAACATTGATATGTGTAACTTGAGCCATTTTTTCATTCTCCTAATCAAACAAGGACCGCATTGCGGCATAAAGGCCAACAAATAATAATATCCCTATTCCGATAAATACAGCCATTAGCGTGTTGCTTAGACTGCTGCTTGAGGAGGACTCCTCCGTCACCCGATCTTTACTGGCGGCTACGGCAGTATATTCTTCCGAGAACAGGCTGTCTCTTACATCTTGGGTGGTTGTGGCTGTCTCTTTATCGATGAAAAATATGGATTGCTCTAACCCCTTCATCTTTCTTTCTCTCTCAAGCTCTATTTCTGCAATTTCTTCTTTCGTTTCTTCCATAAATAGTGTTGGAAATACTTTTTCCAACTCTGTTTCCCGGAGGTTTGTATTTTCATTTTGGCCTTTCATGATTCGGTCCGTTTTAATTTGCAAATTTCCGCGTGTATCTTCATCAGCAACTACTGACATCGGTATGAATACTAGTACTCCTAAACATAGACAATGTAAAATGAAATACTTAGCTAGCTTCATTTTCTGAACCTTCATCCTCGAGGTCCCCTTTTCCATCTCTGTTTATGACAAGTAAATTTGCTAGTGCACCTATCAGGATTAACCCGCCGATAACAATCATCGCTAGTAAGTAATTTGCATGACCCTGTCCTACTTGCATCAGGAGTCTTTCTACATATTGTAGCGGTGAATAATTCCTTAGAAAATCTAAACCGGTTATTCCTGTTCCAAATGCGTTTGTTGTAAACAGATACATACTCAGGACAATTAATAGAACGAACATACCAAGCATTTTTAACTGCCTTAGTAAATACGTTGCCACTAGCAACATGCCAGTAATTAATACTGTGACGAGCACTATCCAGAGCACCATACCACCATCACTTATGCCAAGGAAATGACTAGAAATAAGACCTACTGTTAATCCTTCCAGTACACCAATGCCTGCTGTAATAATCGTGATTGGTATATTTGTGTCCATCAAGGATTTTTCCTCAGCAAATTGATTTGCTTCAGTTCGCCTTTGCTGCAGCGTTGATAAAACATAAGCAGTGAAAAACACCACAATGAATATCGAAAGGACTAGAAAATATGGTGGTGCGTTATCACCGGATGTAATCGTCCCTTCATTACTTGTTAGGACGGGATTGGACAGGAAGTTATATAAGTTTTCATTCTCCCTTTCTCCTAACCGACTATTTGCAAGTACATCGGCAAAGTTAGTTGCAAATACTTGGTCATCCAACAGCTTATCCGTCATATTTCTGGATAGCTGGTCAGCCTGTGTTACGAGAGTTACGCCGCTTTGTTCAATGTCTTCAGCCTGATTATCAATCGTATCCAGTGTTTCATAAACCGTTTCCGCATTGCTCAAATTCCCCTTTGCCTCTTCAACAATAGATTGGCTGTTAGAGAGAAGCGGCTCGAAGCCATTGTAGAGCGACATCACGGCCATCTGTTCCTCCCCGTCATTCGCTTCGATTACACGATGTGCTTCCATTAGGTTTGTGCTCTGCTCACGCCAATTGATTACTTGTTCGAGTATGTCACCAAGGTTATCATTTAAAGTTTGCGCAGCCCGTCCTGTATTCTCTATTTCTTCCATGATGTCTTGAAGTTGTTCATTCGTAACTTTATTGACATTTTGTTTAAAGTTAGCAATGTTTTCCTGGAAGCGGGCTAGCGGTGTTTCAATTTCTCTATAGATGCTCGCAATTACTGCATCCACCATTTCTCCCGTAATAATTTCTTCAATATCCGTATGGTTAAAGAATTTGTAAAGCGAATTTCTGCCGTTCTCTAGTGCTAAGTTCTTTAGACCGATTTTCTCTATTTTATTTTTTATATCTGCTGTATCCATTTCCATTACTCCGGTACCGAAATAATTGTCAAATGTAGCATACAGCTGTTGATACGGGCTTATCGTATCCGTAACAACACGAATTAAAGCTGCTGTTGCATCATCCATCTTGTTTATTGGTTCCGTAATTTGATGACTGATACGGTTATTAAAAACTTTCACTTTCTCTATTTTCTTATCTGAGTCGTCTTCTGTTTCCTCACCATTATCTGTATCGGGATCATCTTCCTCCATGTCTTGTTCATCATCAATGTGATCCTCTTCACCGTTTATAGGCTCGTTACCTGATTCGTGAACCTCTTCCTTTGCCGATTTATCTGAGTTATCTACACCTTCATTACCTGCATTCGTTTCTTCATTATTCGTCTCGTCAGCAACGGAGTCGTCTTCTTCCGGGTCGGTGTCTGTTTCCACCTCACTGCTGCTAGCTGGTGTGGTTTTAGCTTCTTCGCTCTCCTCATTTTCGGCTGAAGTACTTGCCGCAAGTAAACGACTTGGTATCATTGTATAGTACGCACTTGCTTCATCTATTTCTTCTTTTTTAATATATTTATGTTTAAGTTCCCAGCCAATTTTTACTGGTTCAAATACGTCAATATCACTGTCTTTATCTTTTAGCCTTAATGAAATTTCTAATTGGAAGTTTCCTTCTTCATTTGGATCGAGTATTAGTTTATTGTTCTTTTTATAGGCGTTCGTGTAATCTCCCTTAGGTTGACCGGGAAATGTCAGTCCCAATTTCACTAATTCGTATTCTTCTGGTAAATGAAGAGTAAATTCTTGTCCTTTTTCCTCATTCTCAGGAATCCAAACCGTATCTGTTATCGTTATTCCATTATCACTTAAGTGATTTTTTAATCTTGCTATATAATGAGGTAATATTTCATCCTGATCTATACGGGAAGCCGCATAGTCAAATTCAGGGTCCTTATTATATCCTTTTGCGATAGCAATTACATTTTTGATTTCACGTACCGTTCGCTCTGGTAATCCGATCCCTTCAAAATCAGCTTCATTTAATGATGGTAATTTGGAAATTTGTTCATTAATATTTCCTCTGACATTTTTGTCTTGCGTGATAAATAGATTTTTAATAAATTCTTCCTGATCTTCAGATGCCTGCATTATTTCGCGAAACGTAGCAGATACTTTTTCATCCACTTCTTCATATAGCCCATCCAGTCTCGCAACCAGGATGTTGTCAGCTGTGTCCACCTTATTTATTGCATCATTTATCGTTGCTTTTAAATTGCCTATACCAGTTACAATATTTTCTCCATCATTAACAGGTTGTAACTGATAATTAATCCACCGATTCGCCTGCTGTAATTGTTCTAGGTTTTCTTCTGCACCTTTATTATTTAACAATAGATTAAACTGTAGTAATGCATCGCTAAAACTTAGTAACTCAGCGTTATTTCCATCCTTCAAGGAGGTAAAACTATCCAGTTCAGATAAATAGTCTGAAGTTTGACTCGTTCCCTCTCCTAAACGATTTTCAAAGTGTTCTAACTGATCATTCAATCCATTGAAATTAGTTCTAGATAATTCTGTATTATTTTTAATCATGCCAAATTGATTAGTATAGTTGGAAAGTGGCTGGTTAATGTTATGGTTATAAGTGGATGTTAGCTCTGTTTGTTTGTCAACGATTTCTCCAATCGCGTCCTGTGCCTCATGTAAATTTCCTATGATACTTGTAAAATATACATCGATAATTCGACGATTGAATTCATTTAATATGGTACTAGCTGTTCTCTCCGCCTCGGCTTTCACATGTACATCATCCGATGCGTTAATCCGATAATTAAGCACGACTTGTTCCGGTACTTCAGATTCAATGGATAACGCTTTTGTTGAAAAGTCATTTGGTATGACGATCATCATATCGTAAATATTTCGATTCAGACCACTTTCAGCTACCCCACGGCTAACGACGAACCAGTTATGATTTTCATCATTATCCAAGCTTTTAACAAAAGCCTCTCCAAATGTTATTGTTTCACCGTTAAATATAGCACCCTCATCTTCGTTCACAAGGGCAATCGACATAGCTTGTACATCGGCATCTTCTACCGATGCCGAATCGCGCTCTTGATACAATGATGAATACGGTAAGCCTGTAGCCAATAATAGAATTAATATAAGAAACAATAGCCATTGTTTATTTAGTTTTTTCATGTTCTTCAACTCCTGCCGAGCATTGTAAAGCAATTTCTTTTTCAAGTGGAGCGCGGGGAGCCCCATAAAATTCCTGGATTATGTATGTAAAAATGTATGTATAGAAAGATCTATACTTCTTTAACTGCCTTAAAGAATTTTTGAGCTACACAACATTCGTCGTGCAGCTCACGTCAATAGAGAACTATCTAAGTCCAAAGTTTTGAGACAATGCTTGATCTTGTTGTGCGACTGCCTCAGCAGTTTTCGTTAATTGCATTTCAATTTCCATCATTAATTGAGAAAACTCTTGTACTTTTGGCTTCAATTCTCTGAACTGATCATCGAAACGCTCAAATGCACGACCTTCCCATTCACCACGTAGCTCTTCCTGAAGATTAGATAAATCTCTTAAAATCTGATCAATTTGTTCTGAACTTTGACCATAACGTTTCGCCTTTGCTTGTAACTGATCTGGCGACATACGAATTTGTCCTGACATAATTCCCCATCTCCCTTGTTTCTTAATTTAAGGCAAGTAAAAAAGTATCGACAGTTTTGTTACAATTTTACCTACCTAGTAATTAGACTAGTATCCGACAATTACCGTGTCAATGGACGATTGGTCTTTTAATAAAAATGATTAATAAGACCCGAATCATTTAGAATATATATTTTTAAAAGTGGCGGAAAAACATACCATTTTACTCATGTGATTACCCTTTTTCTTGGTTCATTTGGGGGCGGCCGGAGAGGGGTGTGCTAATTTAATGGCGGCGTTCGAATTTGTATGTATACCCGGAAGTTCGTTCACTGCTGAACATCAAAACTCCCTGCTGAAAGAATAGCATTTTTAAAGATGTATAAAACTTTAATTCAATATCTATAAAAACAAAAAAAGCATAAATGATAAGCTCTCCATATAGTAGACGGAGAAATAATAAAAACTATCTGTCTGCTATATGGGTGGCATTTCTTATGCCTAAAAGAATGAGTGAGCATACGTTGAAAGAAGGAATCAAAAGCAGTGTAAGGGCTACGAGGAATGAGAAAAAAGACATTGATAGCTATATTAAATTTTATAATGAAAAATGATTTCACAAGAAATTAAATAGCCTAGCACCGTTAGAATTCTGGTACTAGGCTGCAGCATAGATTTTTTGTTTTCCCCCGTCTACTTAACAGGGCGAAGTTCACAACTCATGCAAGCTTCGATTTATTGTAATGTTACTTCTAATATCCATATTGCCAGTCAACATTATCTTCTAACCAGACAATCTTTGTAATGGGTCCGAATTCTACTTTTTTCTTATTGATTTCACAATGGACATGCTCCTTGGGCTTCTGATGCTTTATCTCCTCATATACCTCATGGCCAATATTCTCCAATACCGTTACGATCTGATCGTCATTGATTAGTAATGCTGTACCTTTCATTTATTTGCACCTTCCTGGAAGATTTATTTGTTTTCACATCTTATTATATATGATGTAACTTCCTAAAACGCATCTACATTACATCCTTCACAAAAGAGTCATTTCTCCATCCAAAAAGTCGTAACAATTGCGGTACAGGGGGTCAGAGCATTTGTCCCACTTTTCATGTACTTTTCACGTCTCCGCTTTATTATTCAGCCCTTTTTAAAAGCTCTTGATAAAGTGAAACTTCATTCAGTAGGGGCTTCCTTCCCTCCCCACTGAATGTTAGTTGAACAGAATCAGGGATTTACGGACTGTATATCCCCCACCTTCACATGTTAGGCGGGCTTCCCCCATGTTTAGATGTGGGGGGATTACAGACCCATTAATGCGTGATAAATCGGATAATATTTTTCCCAATATTCTTTTCGGTTCTCAATCGATTTACCGTCGAGTAGAGCTTCAATCACGTCCAAACAAACATGCCAGCCGGTTAAATCTTTAGCTGTATGGTCGTCGATTTCGTACAAAAATTCCCTAAACGTAAGCTCACAGCCACCTGCTGTTTCCTTTAATTCAAAACGAACCGTATTCTTAGGTGGCCATGTAAAGGAGAATCGTTTATTCGTTTCTACATCAAGTATCTCAATTTGTTCATAGTTTCCATCGCCAAAATTAAAGTGAATGGCTCCTCCAGGTTCTAATGACTGTATTTCTAATTCAGCAAAACCATTGCTTTAGTTTTTCATTTTCTGTTAAGTATGCCCAAACTTCCGCTGCTGAATGGTTTAACCTTCGTACATATACAGCTGTCTTGACTTGGTCTAACTTTTCAATTCTTGCGATCACTGGATTAGCTCCTTTGTATTAATTAGTTCCTGTATTCTTATGTTTTTATTTTAACCGTAGATAATCATTTCATCCCAAATCAATATAGCTTATTGCTCACTCACTTTTAACGCGCTTCCTCCGCTTTAGCCATTGAACGAGCTCATGGATAATAAAGAGAACGATACCAATTTCCAGTGCATGATCTGCTACATTAAGAATTCCGCCAGAACGAACAATGAAATCTGTCACTTGCCCATGTAATAACCGGTCCATTCCATTCCCCACCGCTCCCCCAACAAGGAAACCTAGACTGATATCGATGAGTGGCCCTCTCCACGCTTCACTCCTTCTCAAATAAAAGATGAAAATCACAAATAATACGGAGATAATCCCGAAAGCTCTTGCATATCCAGGGAAAAAGCCACCTGCCATGCCACTATTTTCATTGTAAGTGAACTCGATTCCCGCCCAAGTCACTTTTTCATACAAAGCCAAGTTCATTCTGACAAAGACCTTCGTTGCTTGATCAATTAAAACGACAATAATAGTAATAAGGTAAAATAACATAAGAACCTACTTTCTCGGTACTCAATCAAAGAATTCCATATAAGGTTTGTCTGCTCGATAATAATCTAATCGCTCTTCCAGTGTACCTGTATGGAATTCAAATTTATGCCCGTCTGGATCTGTGAAATAAATGGATTTCTTGTCTTTCTTATCACGGGGACGCCCTTCCAAAATATGCACATTTAACTGCTCTAGTTTGTTATACATTTTTTCAAAATCCGCTTCAGCTATAGAGAATGCAAGATGTGTATAGGATTGGTGAATTTCGTTACGCGGGATGTCCTTTTCTTCATTCAGCGCTAGCCACATTCCGTTCAAATCAAAATAAGCAGTCGTTCGGCCTTTAACAAGTAATCTCGCGTCAAATACTTTCTCGTAAAAAACGATTGAGGTCTCCAAATTGGAAACGGAAAAAAGTAAATGATTAAGTCCTTTAATGGACATTGTAGCACTCCCCTTCTCATATCTTCTATGTATATATAAAGCTTAAAACGAAGGTCTGCCCTTGTATCAGAGTATGACACAATAACAGACCTTAACGTTTAATATCTATTTAATCTCATCAACCTATTCGTATTATAACTAAAACAAGCAGTTAGTAGAATCATTTTGTATCACTTCTTGTAAAATGAAAACACAACTGGGACAAGTGCTCTGACCCCTTGTCCCAATTCACTAAATCATTTTTCTTTGAAAGTAAATATATCCGCCTAGGAAAAATATGATGAAGCTTCCTCCAACTACTGTTAGCACTTGTTCCCAGGGAACGAAGAATACGTCATCTGCGCTTCCCCCGATGTACATCATGGAAAAAGGTTGTGCCCAAGGGTAGAAGGGACCGAACCGTTCCGAGTTCACTGCTAATATCGTTGGTAAAGTGAAAATGACATTTACAGCAAATGGAGCGGCAAAGCTTTTAAAGACAATTGACATCCATAATTGCAGGGCGACAAGTGGAAATGTAGCAAGCCAACCGCCAATAATACTCTTCCAAATGATTTCCAATGGAAATGGGTCTGTAAATCCGTTTATTATTCCAACGATATAAATAGCTCCAAGGTAAAGTAATTGGATTAGAAAAACAAGCAATAACAGGAGCACATATTTGGAAATAAATACATTCTCCCGTGTTACCGGTAATGCTAATAATTGTTTCCATCCACCTGCCTGATGTTCATACCTGCAAATGCTGCTTGCTAATACACCTGTAATTAATGGTAAAAATAATAGAGCATAAGTTAGATTCATTGATAGAACAGCCAAGTACCATTTATTAAATCCACCTTCCATAGAATCATAGTTAAACAGGGCACCGATGATAATCGCAATGAGTGGACCAGCAAATATAATCGGTAAAATTTTTGACTTTCGCAATTTGTACCATTCAGACCGTAGAACAGCTCCCATCTATTTCACATCCCTTCTTGTGAAGTCGAGCATACCCATGACATACAATAGGCATCCAACACCAAGACCTAACAATACATTTATCAACGGCTCATCCCATTGATTCATTAAGGACGGCCATTTCCAAATCATCCAATCAGGCAACATATAAGCGGAATAAGCAAAAATCACACCAAATATACCAGTTGTGATCGGCACCCCCTGGTTCTTACTGACCGTCGCAATCCATAGCTGTAATGCTAATACAGGCAACGCAGCAAAATATGGATAGAAACTATACTTCACCAATTCCCACCACGGAATTGCCTCATCAAATGAAAGGAAAATGCCAAATCCAAGTGTAAATAGCATTAATAAAATGGATGAGATGAACAACAGACAGGCAAGAATTGTAAACTTTGATAAATAAACCATCATCTTGGAAACCGGGAGAGAAATGAGCTGTTTCCAAGCATTGGTCTCATTTTCTATACTTGCTATGAAGGAGGTAAATATCGCAATACCTAATACAAGGGCAAGCGGGGTAAACACACTTATATTTTGTAAGTAATACAACCAATCATTCTCACTTTGCTGCAATAAATATTCTTTTCTTACACCATAATTTACCATCTGCAACGCAACGACCCCAATAGGTCCGAGAAACGTTAAAAACCAGAATCCTTTCCGCTTTATTTTCAAAAAGTCAGTTTGCATCATGCTGATCATACCGCTGAATCCTCCCTCGTCATGGAAAGAAAAATATCTTCCAGCGATCTTTTCTCTTCTTCCACCCGATAGATGGATAGATTCGCCTGCACGAGTAGTCTGACTGCCTCTGCAACCATTTCATTGGAACTTTCATGCAACATAATTAAACCACTTTCATGCTCCACCTTCATTCCATTTGCCAGCAACAAACGCCATGCTTGTTCCGCTTGACTAACTTTTAATGAAATGGCATGGCCTGCTAACGTTCGCATTGTCTCAATAGAATCTTGGAAAATCATCTTTCCCTTTGTAACAATACCTACTGTTGTTGCCATTTGGTCGATTTCAGTCAATAAATGGCTGGAAATAAGCACCGTCATTCCAAACTCTTCTGGCAGCCGTTTAATTAACTCGCGTATTTCAATAATGCCTGAAGGATCCAACCCATTCGTTGGCTCATCTAAAATAAGCAACTGTGGTTGATTTAATAAGGACATAGCAATGCCAAGCCGTTGCTTCATCCCGAGAGAGAAACCTTTCACCTTTTTGTCAGCTACTTCTGTTAGCCGAACAATCTCCAACACTTCATAAATTCTTTGCTTCGGAACCCCTATTATTTTTCGTAATGCTTCTAAGTTTTCATAGGCTGTTAAATGCGGGTAATAGGATGGGTTCTCAACTAACGAACCAACTTTTGCTAATATATTTTTTCGTTGTTGTTTTATATCTTGTCCGAAGATACGAATCCTTCCTGAAGTTGGTTTCATTAAGCCCAAGAGCATCCGGATCGTTGTCGTCTTTCCCGCTCCATTCGGTCCTAAAAATCCATAAATCTCTCCTTTTGAGATTTTCATATTCAATCCTTCTACCGCTAAGTCTTTTCCAAAACGCTTTGATAAGTTTGATGTTTCTACAATGTATTCCATTTTCTCACCTCACTTTTATCTTAAAGAATGAGGTTTAAAAACAAGGTTGGAACTTGTTTAAATTTTGTTTAAAAAAAGTGTACGCGGACAGAAGGTTATCAGCACATACACTCTTTGATATATTTATTTCTTATGATATTTGATTATTTTAACGGTTGTTCCATTGTTACTGGAATGAATCTCCCAATCTAAATTTAATCCCTGCACCATCATATCTATAATAGATAGTCCGATGCCTGCACCACTATAATCCGAACCCTTATCGATTCCATCTCCTTTATCTTTAAACAAAAGTGCATCATAGGTCTCAGTCGTTTTCGTTTTTACTTCTACATACTTTCCTTCCTTTGTATGCCTTAAAATATTTTGCAGCACGTTATCTATGATTCGACTTATCCAAACAGGATCAACCTCCCAATAACTACTATCTAATGGTTGCAAATCGATGTTAATTTCGAAGCCTTCCTTTTCAAACACGGGATACCAAGTGGCTAAATGCTCCCGAACGTAACGTACAATGTCAATCTCTTTTCGCTTGATTTGGTACTTACTCGCCGTAAGCAGGGTGTACGACATCAGATTCTCAATTAACCGGTCCATATCTTTAATCGAGACTTCTAATTGTTGAATAGCCTTATTCCACTCCGCACCTTGATCCATTTTCGAGATGGAATAGGATTGTGCCCGTAACTTAGTCAGTGGTGTTCTTAAGTCATGAGAAAGATTCGCAATTAATTCTTTTCGCAGTCGCTCTTCTTCCTGCTCCCGCTGTTTGCTTTTTCTTAGTTCGTCAACCATTTGATTAAACGTTTGTTCTAATTGGCCAATTTCATCTTTTTTCTTAACTGGAATGGCTAGTGGCAAACCGTCGACATCCCTTATTTCCATTGCTTCTTGAAGGTGTAAAAGCCGTTTTCTAATCCGGTGGAAAAATTGAAAGGATACGATAATGAACAATAAAACAATCGACAATAGTCCGATTATCAAAATATCCCCATAATGATCGTAAACAGACTGCATTGGGAGTTGCAGGGCCTCGCGAGGTATTTCAAAAACAATAAAACCATCCGATTCTTCCATTAATGCAATGACAGTAAAAGGATCACCATCATACCGGCTTTTAATAAAGGATGCAGTTTCTCTTGCACTCCACTCCGTTGGAATATCATGATTGCTACCAATTTTTTCTCGTAATATCCCGGACCCATCTACCCAAAACATTGTAGCCTCAGGAAAGTCTTCTTTCCATTTAGCAAAGTGTTGCTGGATAACCTCTTCTGAAATCTGTTCTAGATGGCTCGCATCTTCATGCCATCTTTCTTCAATCGTTTCCGTGTCTATTCCCTCTTTAAGATAACGGTTTTCAACATTTTCGGCGAATCCGTATACAAATAGTGCAATCGTTATGGAAGCAATTTGTACTAAAGAAATTGCGATCACGATTAGGAGCATGTATTTTGCCAACAGAGACCTGAAGAAATTCCTCATTGTTTCACCCGATATCCAATACCGCGAATCGTTTCAATGACTGTTGGTACAGATGGATTTTCTTCAATTTTTTCTCGTAAATATCGGATATGCACCATTAATGTTTTATCACCTTCGATATAGCTCTCTCCCCAGATACCTTCATATAATTGCTCTTTTGTTAATATTTGATTTAAGTGTCGGATAAAGTACTGGAATAAATGATATTGTTTACCTGTTAATAATATTTCCTCCTCATTATTTTTGTTGATAATCCGCATGTCTTTCGGGTAAATCTGCAAATGCTTAATTTCTAATACTTCGTCATGTCGCTGGAACCTTCGCAGCAATACTTCAATCCGGGCAGCGAGTTCATCGGGATGAAAGGGTTTTGTCACATAATCGTCTGCAAAACGGAGACCTTCCAGTCTATCCTCCACGGCAGTTCGAGCCGAAAGCATAATAATTGGTATATCTGGTGCACTTTTTTTCAGACGCTTGCCAAGAGAAAATCCATCTAATCCAGGCAGCATTACATCTAAAATCGCTAAATCTATCGAAGTCAAATAGCTCTCCATATTTTCCCCAGACTGCAACCATGTTATTTTATAACCTCTTTCCGTTAAATCTGTTGAGACCCAATGACCTATTTCTTTATCATCTTCAATATATAATATATGAACCATATGCCCCTCCATTTATTATTCATGTTTTTTTATTATCATTTACTCTATTCTTTTATCTTAGCATAGTTAAAACCTATCATTACGATAGAAAATTTCTAATTGTTATAGCTACCTACTTGTTCTAAGCTAAATATAAGAGAAAAAGGAGGTATTCACATGCAGAAAGCAATATTTTATCATGCGGGTTGTCCAGTATGCGTCAATGCGGAAAAAATGGTATTAGATTATCTAGATGATTCGAAAGTAGATTTAGAAATTGTCCATTTCGAGGAAAATCCTTCTAGAATCAATGAAGCAGAAGAGGCTGGAGTAAAATCTGTTCCAGCATTAGTGCTGAACGGACAGACCTATCATATTAATTACGGCGCAAGTATGGAAGATGTTAAAAAAGACTAAAAACCAAAACAACACCCGAACCAATCTCCCTAGGGCGACGGTTCGGGCGTTCTGTACAGTGGGACAGGGGGGTCAGAGCACTTGTCCCACTGTATTTTCATAATTAGTATAGAAATGTAATTGATAAAACAGTTCAGACAACTTAGCACCTGAACTGCTTTTTTCATGGATTGATGTTAATAGCCTGATCCTCTACCCCACCTGCTACTGCTTTCGTCACTTCTCCGATAAAGGTTCTGGTTGCTGTACACATGAATTTATCTTTTCGATAGATAATACCAATTTCCCTTTGTGGGGTTGGATTTAGTATTTTCACAACTTTTATATCTTGATTATTTAAATGTTCCAAGTACGGCAGTGGTAAAATGGGGGCTCCCATACCTTTTTCCGTCAGTTGGATAATTGATTCCAATGTTGTCAGCTCAAGTGCCGGATTAATCGTGATCCCGACAGTTCGAGCGTAGCCCTTAATTAACTGCCGAAGTTGATAATTTTCCGGCATAAGTATTAATGGGATATTGGTAATTTGATCAAAGTTTACTGCCGACTTTATCGCAAGTGGATGACCTTTGGGAACAGCAAGTGCCAGTTCCTCTGTATATAATGAAATTTCCTCCAACTCATCATTTCCATTCGGCAGGAACGTAAGACCAAGATCCAGTTTATTTTCCAGTATGCTTCTTTCAATCTCTTCTGTCCGCAATCCATGGACAGACAGTTTGATATTCGGATAAAGAGCTTTGAAGCGAACTAGTGCAGGAGGAAGTAGGTAATTCATACAAGTAAGCAAGGATCCGATTGTAAGCCTTCCTCTTTCCAACCCATTCAGTTCTCCAATTGCCGCTTGTGCTTGTTCCAATTCATAGAAAATCTGCTTACAATGCTTATATAAAATCTCTCCGGCCTCCGTTAATGCAGTCTTTTTCCCTATCCGGTCAAAGAGCGGAATTCCTACCTCGCCTTCTAAAACTTTGATTTGCTGGCTTAATGTCGGCTGGGCAATGTTCAATTTCTCAGCAGCCCTCGTAAAATGCAGTTCTTCACATACAGTCATGAAATATTCCAGCTGTCTTAATTCCATTAAATCCCTCCTCCATCTTTATTATGGTCTAAACATCCATATACCGAACAACCTCAATAACTTTTCCATTATTTCCATTAAATCATAACCAACACACCCTGTATAGAAATCGGGACAAGTGCTCTGACCCCACGCGTCCCACTGGGACATGGGGTCAGAGCACTTGTCCCACTCCAGCACTTTTAACCTAAGTTCTCATAAACTATTGTGGGCTAATTTTATAAAAAGGAGTGGTTCCAGTGAGTAGAATCAATTTCAAATCATTTACCGGCCGCGTCACAAGTGTAGATGACTTTCCGATGTATCCGCCTAATGATAATTTCGGTTGTTACAAGTTTATATCTGTTCAGAATGATGCCGGTACTGTCGTTAACTTCGTTGCAGGACCAGATACGTTCTTTCTATATCAGGAAAAAATCAAAGTCGGGGATCAGATCACCGGTTATTATGATGGGGATGCAGCCACAATTTTAATTTATCCACCGCAATACCGGGCATTAGTTATCGTGAAGGAAAATCCATATAGCCAAGTAAAGGTAAGTTATTTTAATGAGCAATTAATCAGCAGTGACGGCTCTTTGCAGCTAAATATCGGTCCTGATACACAGATGCAATTAACAAACGGGCAAGACTTCAAACAAAACCCTGCAAGGAGAAATTTAATTGTTGTTTATGGTGCAGCAACAAAGAGTATTCCAGCCCAAACAACCCCTTATGAAATAATTATTTTTTGCCGGTAAACTGGGACAGGGGGTCAGAGCATTTGTCCCAGTTGGGACAGATGCTCTGACCCCCTGTCCCCGAATTAAGTGTTGACTTTTTTCTTGTTTCGGTATATTCTATTATTTAACTAATTTCTTAATATTTTTTTCTTATCAAGAGAGGTGGAGGGACTGGCCCTTTGAGACCTCGGCAACAGGCTTTTGGAGTACTGTGCCAATTCCAGGAGCATGCATTTGCTCGAAGATAAGAAGAGCCGGCAGATATGCTACCTAACCCTCTTCTTATTTCAAGAAGAGGGTTTTTTATAATTTTAGGGGGGATGAAATTGACGACAATACAAGCAGCAATAGAATTACAAAAAGCAATCTCACTACTGAAAGAAAAAGAATGGGTTGATTTGACTCACACTTTCGGCCCTGATTCACCGCATTTTGCAGCATTTGATGATGCCGCATTCAAGACACTTTACAACCATGACGATGGGTTCTTTGCCCAACTGTTCTCTTTTGCCGGACAATACGGTACTCATATCGATGCTCCAATTCATTTCGTAAGACATCAGCGCTACCTTGATGAACTTAAATTAAAAGAACTTGTCTTACCGCTCATAGTCATTGATAAATCAAGGGAAGCAGCACATAACCATGACTTCACCTTGACGAAAGAAGATATCCTCAAATTCGAAGCAGTCCACGGTGAAATTGAAGCAGGCACATTTGTCGCCTTACGTACCGATTGGAGCAAGCGTTGGCCAGATAAAGAGCGTTTTGAGAATAAGGATGAAGACGGTAATCCACATCTTCCCGGCTGGGGAATTGACGCTCTCGAATTCCTATTTGAAGAAAGAAAAATCAAAGCAGTCGGCCACGAAACCTTTGACACCGACTCCGCTATCGACGCTGCAAAAAATGGCAGACTCATCGGAGAATATTACGTACTAGAGCAAGACACCTATCAGATCGAACTGCTAACCAATCTGGATAAAGTTCCAACAAAAGGTGCCATCATTTTCAATATCGTTCCAAAGCCTGAAAAAGCAAGTGGATTTCCTGTACGATCGTTCGCAATACTACCCTAAATTAAATCTCTCACAACTGAAGTCACGAGTATTCTTGGTTTATTCATAAAGTGAAACTTCATTCAGTGAGGTAGCACAGAAGCAAAAAAAGTATGGGGTAATATAAAAGCATAGCTCCCCTTAAATCAAAGGCGGAAGTGCCCTTACAGTAAAAGATGATCGGCTAGAAAAACATTTCTGCCGATCATCTTTTTGAATATATTATTACCAAAATCAGTAAAAATGAAACTTTCCCACCCCTTTTTCCGTACCACCTAGAGAACACGATAGAGGAGGGAATAGAATGACCGAAATTGCAATGCAATTGACGAATGTCCGAAAACGTATCGGCAATAAGGAAATCATTAAAGGCCTTTCCTTTACCATTAATAGAGGGGAAGTATTCGGCTTCATTGGACCAAATGGTGCCGGGAAAACAACGACAATCCGTATGATGGTAGGGTTAATGAAACTTACAGAAGGCGACGTACATATTCTCGGCAAAAGTATTAAAACAGAATTTAAAGAAGCAATCCGTGAAGTTGGCGGAATCGTTGAAAATCCAGAGCTCTACCCCTTTTTAACAGGCGCACAAAACTTAAAACAATATGCAAGGATGATTCCAGGGATTACGCAGGAAAGAATTGATGAAACGGTTAAACTTGTCGGTCTGGAAAAAGTAATGAATGAAAAAGTTGGCCGATACTCACTTGGGATGCGACAACGAATAGGAATCGCCCAAGCTTTATTACATAAGCCATCCGTTCTCATACTCGACGAACCGACGAATGGACTAGACCCTGCCGGCATTCGGGAAATCAGACAATATATCCGGAAACTTGCAACCGAACATAATGTTGCAGTTATCATTTCCAGCCACCTATTGTCCGAAATCGAGTTAATGTGCGACCGGATCGGCATTATTAAAAATGGCGAGCTTGTGGCGATTCAAGCTGTGAAAGAAAATACACCAGCAGGCGAACAACAACTGCTGCAAGTGGAAATGGAAGCAACACCACTTGAAAAAGCCCTTGAAGTCGTCAATCGTAAAACACCTGCTGCCCAAACAAACGGTAAAATCACGTTCCAAACCGAGAAGGAGAATATCCCGCTACTCATTTCCGATTTGGTGAAAGAAAATATTCTCATTTATGAAGTGCAAGTCACCAAATCAACTCTCGAAGATAAATTCTTTGATCTGATTGGAGAGAATATCATTGACTAATTTTCTAAATCTCATACAAAATGAAGTGATTAAAATCTACCGTTTGAAATCGACTTGGGCAATGTATGTCATACTGGCATTAATCATTATTGGGGTCGGCCTGTTGGCAAAAACTTATGGGGACTTTATGACATATGAAGAAGATACGTGGAGAGAGACGCTGGAAACAGAGAATGCCGAATACATGAAAGATACGGAAGAATTTCCCGATATGGAGTCCTTTAATTCAACGTTCATTGAAATCAATAATTATTATTTAGAACATGATATTATGCCTGAAAGTTACGGTGCGTGGCAATTTGTAATGGAAAATGAGATGCTGCTTTCCCTTGTCAGTCTCTTTACCATCATCGTTGCTGCCGGTATTCTTGCTAACGAATTCCGCTGGGGAACGATTAAGTTGCTGCTCATCCGACCAATTTCACGGACGAAAATCTTAATATCAAAATATAGCGCCGTACTAATATTTTCATTTATAACGTTTTTATTCGTGCTCCTCTTCTCATGGATTATCGGAGGAATTTTCATCGGCTTTGACGGGATGAATCCTCATATCGTTCTTGAAAAAGGCGATGGAGTGGAATATGTTCCAGTTATTGGGGAGATTATAACCGATTACGGCTTCAGTCTTGTGAACTTGCTCATGATGGCGACATTCGCCTTTATGATCTCTTCCATTTTCAGAAACAGCGCGCTAGCAATTGGACTCGCAATTTTTCTTATGCTAGCTGGAAACCAGATTGTGTTCTTCTTCATAGAACGGGACTGGGCGAAATACATTCTATTTGCAAATACAAACCTGTCCCAGTACTTTAACGGGAACACACCGATGATGGAAGGAATGACACTCGGCTTTTCCGTTACCGTACTAGTTGTCTACTATATTATTTTCGCAGCAATTACCTGGATCTTCTTTGCGAAGCGGGATGTTGCAGGTCACTAACCGTTTAATAAGGTTCCGTCTCAATTGGCGGAACCTTTATTTTAAATAATGCAACGCCTGAAGATGGAGCAGTAACACCGGCCATCGCCTCTTTTTGAAGTATTGGTTACTGAATTAGTTGCATTGCAAGTTCCTCCTTTTTATGGTAAATAGATGATAGAATACCATCCTTGTTTTATAATGCAATCCTCCTAAAAATAACTCCCACAAACAACTCCTAGAAACGCCAAAGCAATCCCCAAAACATACGTCAGCCCAGTGTAAAGGAAAAACTCCCGCTTATTCCCCTTCCTCCACAACACTCCCATCTCAAGTTTCAACGTTGAAAATGTCGTAAAGGCACCAAGAAAACCTGTCCCCAATAAGAGAAGTAATAATTCATCTACCCCTGCACCTATAAGCAATCCGAGCAAGAATGCACCTGTCAGATTGACGAGAAGTGTACCCATTGGTACGGCTTTTTCCGGATCGTTCATCTTCCCCGAAATCGAATAACGCATAATCGCGCCAAAAAACCCACCGACACCAACGATTAATAAATACATCCAGTTCATTTCTCTCCAACTCCCCTACTAACCCGAAAACCAACTTCACACATACCAAGCCCTCCAACCAAACTCACAAAAACATAGACGCACCCAAGTAACATCGACTGATTTTGGAACAACTCAACCGTTTCCACACTGACAGCGGAGAATGTAGTGAACGAGCCGACAAAACCCGTTGTTATCGCTGTTTTCAGCTTTTCATCCAGATGAATCCTTTTAAACAGTCCGTAAGTCAGCCACGCAAGTAAAAAGCTCCCTATCAAATTAACCAATAACGTCGCATAGGGAAAAACATGTTCTGTCATAATTAGAATTCCTATACTATACCGCAGCATCGCACCGAGTGCTCCGACAAGTCCAATATAGATATAAATCATTCATCCAACATCCTTTTTATCACGTATTAACAGTCTGTAATATACCCATCTCTAAACATGAGGGAAAACCAAAATGTTAAGGCGGGCGATATACAGTCCGTAAATCCCTGATTCTGTTCAACTAACATTCAGTGGAGGAGAAGGACCCCCCCCCCCGCTGAATGAAGTTTCACTTTATTAAGATATTAACGCAAGCAACTGTCGCATTTGTAAAAGTCAAAGCAGTTCAGCCATCCTATCAAGCATACATAATGCGCAAAATGGGAGAATAAAACGAGAGATAATTACTACAATTGCTAGCTTGCTTAAATTGTTTCAGGTTGCGAAAATTAAGTTATAATAAATAGTAATATATGCTTGCATCTCTCATCGAATCAGAGTAAAATTTCTATGTTTAGTACAGAATATCATATCACCTAGGAGAAAAAGCTATGAAAAAGAAAGATTGGACATTGACGCTTCTGCTTACAAATATATTCTTTGTATTTTTAGGAATTGGACTTGTTATACCGGTTCTGCCAACTATTATGAATGAACTCGGCATCAGTGGTACTGTTGTCGGTTATTTAACGGCTGCATTCGCTTTAGCTCAATTGATTTTCTCGCCCTTGGCTGGAAAAGCAGTTGATAAATATGGGCGTAAACGCATGATTGTCATTGGTCTTTTTATCTTCAGTTTTTCCGAGTTTTTATTTGGTCTTGGTAAAACAATTGAAGTATTGTTCGCCTCACGAATTCTCGGAGGAATAAGTGCCGCATTCATCATGCCTGCTGTTACCGCATTTATCGCAGATATTACGACGCTGAAAACGCGGCCTAAAGCACTCGGCTATATGTCAGCGATGATTAGTACCGGATTTATTATCGGACCGGGAATTGGTGGCTTCTTAGCAGGGATTGGTACGCGTGTACCATTCTTCTCTGCTGCGGCGTGTGGTTTAATTGTTGCTTTCGTTTCGATTTTATCCTTAAAAGAGCCGAAGTCGAAAACAGACGATATGGCTGATATGACCGAAGAACTCGGCAAAAGTGGCTTGAGGAAAGTGTTTATGCCGATGTTTTTCATCGCTTTTATTGTTATTTTAATATCAACATTCGGTCTTGCCGCGTTTGATTCTTTCTTCAGCCTTTATACTGATCATAAGCACGGATTCACTCCTTCTGACATTGCGATTGCCATTACAGGTGGTGCGATTATCGGAGCGATTTTCCAGGTTGTATTGTTCGATTGGTTAACAAAGTTGATCGGAGAAATCAATATTATTCGCTGGTCGCTCGCCATTTCTGCTATGCTGGTCTTTGCCATGACACTCGCTAATTCTTATTGGCAAGTAATGGCGGTAACCTTCACGGTATTTATTGGGTTTGACCTGATTCGTCCAGCTGTTACCAACTATTTATCAAAAATCGCCGGGAATGAGCAAGGTTTTGTTGGCGGCATGAACTCATTCTTCACGTCCCTTGCTAATGTATTTGGTCCAGTAGTTGGTGGGGTTTTATTTGATATAGATATCAATTATCCGTTTGTTTTCAGCTCGATCGTTATTGTCGTCTGTCTCCTTATCACTATATTTTGGAAGAAACCGGATATTAAAATTGATTAAATACTTTACAAAATACCGAAACATGTATACAATCTGGAATTAGAATAACTGCATATCAAAACATAAGCACTAGGGGAGCTGCGTCATGTGGCTGAGAGGATTAATCCGACCCTTACTACCCGATCTAGATAATACTAGCGTGGGGAAGTGCAGTTTACGAATATTATGTTGTTAAAATTAATGTGTAAACTGCATTCCCCTTAGGAATGCAGTTTTTTTATTATCAATAGGAGGAGATTGGAATGCGTAACAATTGTGGAACTAGTCGAATTGTAGGTTGTCAATTTAGTCTGCACCCGATGAGTGATAATTTTGTTGATATTATTCTATCAACATTAAGTGAGGTTGATACCTCCAAGGTTTGGAAGGAAACAGATGATGTCAGTACGTGTATCCGCGGAAAAATGATCCATGTTTTCGATGTTGCAAAAGCAATCTTCCTACATGCAGCGAATACTGGGGAGCATGTTGCTATGAATGGTACGTTCTCCATCGGCTGTCCTGGTGACACGGAAGCTGACGCGTATATGGATGAAACAGACATACCATTGAACGAAGAAAAAACGAAATCGATCCTCCAAATCGCCGGTTGTAAATTTTCCCTTTATCCAATGGGGCATGAAGATTACATGGATAAAATCTATGAACAAATCAATCTATCAAAGCATCGTAATGTCACGGTTACTTCTACACATTATGCAACAAGATTAGACGGAGACGTTCATGATATCTTCAATGCATTACATGAATCCTTTGAACTCGTCCAAGAAAAAGTCTCTCATGTCACCATGACATTTAGCCTTTCCGCCAACAGTCCTACAAAATAAACCTAGGGAGAAGTGAAATGACAAAGCATTGGAAATTAAAAGAAATTGTTCTCATGTCGATATTAGGTGTCGTCTTCGGGATCATTTACTTAGCATTCTTTCTTGTTGGTCAAGGTATTCGTAATATTCTTGCTCCATTTGGTCTCGCACCGTTTGGGTATGAAATTATTTTTGGCATTTGGTTCATTGTTTCCATCGTTGCAGCTTATATCATTCGGAAGCCGGGGGTTGCCTTTACAGCTGAACTTATCGCAGGAGTTACCGAAGTATTATTGGGAACTGCCGCGGGACCCGGACTTATTCTAGCAGCTGCAATTCAAGGCTTAGGAGCAGAGTTTGCCTTCGCAATAACAAAATGGAAGGATTATCGTTTACGCATTTTAATTCTTTCCGGTGTCTTTGCAGCCGTTTTCAGTTTCACTTGGAATTTATTTTCATCCGGAAATATCGCGTTAGCCCCTGCATTACTTATAGCGATGTTAGCTGTTCGCATCATCAGTGGTGCCCTTCTCGCGGGTGTCCTAGGGAAATGGTTGAGTGACAAATTAGCAAAAACTGGGGTCCTTCGCGGCTATGCCTTAGGAAAGGAGATACAGAAAAAACGTGAAAAAGACGCAGCCTAATCCATTACTTTATGTGGACAATTTCTCATTCGGCTATGAAAATTCGGATAAACCATTACTCAATGAACTGCACTTTTCCTTAAGAGATCATGAGACGACCCTCCTTATTGGAGCAAGCGGTTCAGGGAAAAGCAGTCTAGCTCTATGCCTAAATGGGTTATATCCCGATACAGTAGAAGGCATTTCTTCCGGCGACATCTTTCACCGGGGGAAAAATATACAAGACTATCAAAAAGGAGAGCTCAATCAGAAGATCGGGATTGTCTTTCAAGATCCGGAAAGTCAATTTTGCATGATTACCGTAGAGGATGAACTTGCTTTTACATTGGAAAACAGAAAAATTGCCCCTTCCGAAATGCCTGAGCGCATTTCGGAGGTGTTGTCTGCCGTTGGAATGAATGGTTTTCAAAATCGAAAAATCTACGAGTTATCTGGAGGACAAAAGCAGAAACTTGCTCTAGCAGCTGTTCTTTTATTGGAACCGGAACTATTGATCTTAGATGAACCTACAGCAAATTTAGACCCGGTTTCTCGAATAGAATTTATCCAATTAATTAAACAAATTCAAGAAAAACAAAAGCTAGCTGTGTTTATCATTGAACATCAAATCGAGGACTGGCTGGATATTACCGATCGTATGCTTGTTTTAGGAAAACAGGGTACAATCATCGCAGACGGCAATGCAGCATCCATCTTTGCAAATCATCATTCTTTATTAAAAAAAGAAGGAATATTTTTACCAAAGCAGTTTTCTAACGCTGCCGATCCTTACCCGATTCCTGTGAAATCCCCTCCCTCTATCAAGAGAGATGTCCTAATAACGATAGAGCAGATGAGCTTCCATCATAAGAAACAACCCATTTTACAAGAAATAAACTTAAAAATTCATCGGGGAGAATTCGTCGCCATTGTTGGGGAGAATGGAGCTGGAAAATCTACCTTACTGCAATTAATGACTGGGTTATTAACCCCTCAAAAAGGAACTATAAACTTTTACGATAAACCGGTGGAGCAATGGGAGGAAAAAGAGCTGCGAAAAAGAATGGGATATGTCTTTCAAAACCCGGAGCATCAATTCATCACGGACACCGTATACGATGAATTAACATTTGGAATGAAATTGAATGGATGGTCAACAGCTGAATTAAATACCGCTGCAACCACACTTTTAAAGCAGTTCCATTTAGAAAAAAATAAATACAGTAATCCTTTTTCCTTAAGTGGTGGAGAAAAGCGCCGCTTAAGTGTAGCAACGATGCTGGATGAAACACCAGATATTTTATTTTTTGATGAACCGACATTTGGTCAAGATGCAGAGACTACGAGAGAACTGATGTACATGATTGATAGCTTGAGACAAAATGGAACGGCAATCGTCTTCGTCACGCATGATATGGATATCGTGGATACAGTTGATCGGACGATTGTATTATATCAGCAGCATATTCATTACAATGGCGAGCCGGAAAGTCTTTGGAGGCAAGCTGATCTATTGGAAAAAGCGCGATTACGTCCGCCTTACCGGACTCGAGTACTTCATAAAGAAGGTGAAAGCCTTGATCTCGTTCATTAATCCAACAATCAAAGCACTTGCCATCTTCATTCCTGGCATTTTGCTCAGTTTTACGTTTGATGTGTTTACTCCACTCGTTTATTTTTTATTTATCCTTATTGTGACATTCACGATGAGCGATATCCCCTTCATTAAATGGCTCAAGATTTTTAGCCCATTTCTGCTTGTGGCGCTCAGCTTTGCCTGGATGACCATTCTGTATACAAATCAAACCTTTTCCTATGGCGAAGTTTTATTTACCCTTTTCGGAAGCGAAATTACAAGGGGAAGTATTATAACAGGGATTAGTCTCGCCTTACGATCTCTTTGTTTTGTATGCTTGTCGATCCTATTTGCTTTAACGACAAACTCGACCAAATTCATGCTAAGTTTAATGCAGCAATGCAAGGTTTCCCCTAAAATCACATACGGTATTCTGGCTGGCTATCGCTTCTTACCTATGTTTCGGGACGAACTGCAGATTTTAAGGCAAGCTCACCGGATTCGTGGCTTTGGCAGAACGAAAGGGATAAAAGGTAAATGGCAGCAATTCAGGAGATATTCTATTCCACTGCTGGCAAATGGAATCCGAAAAGCTGAACGAGTTGCCATCGCGATGGAATCAAAAGGTTTTACAGGTGATACAGACCGCACCTACTATCATGAAATGAACGTCTCTCCTAAAGACTGGATGTTTTTCTTTCTTATAGTAGGCGCATTTTTTATCATCCTTGCTTTTTCGTATTACCTTGGGTACTTAAATATATTTGGCAAGCAGTTCTAGTTCTAAGAAGCTCTATAAATACCATCACTTGATTATTTCTACTTGACTAATCATATTAGTTATATTAAATTACTTTATAACAAATTCTCAGGTTTGACACTAAGAATCGCAAAAAACGTTGTGATTTCAATGTTTTTGCGGTTTTTTTGCTGGCTAAAACAGCGTACTATTTTCCTTTTTCGTTTCTTTTAAATTTTATTTCATTTTGGATCACTATTTGAAGTAAAGAACTTAAAGAAACATTATAAAGATTCATCCCAATCCCAATAACACATTTTTTTCTACTTCCCTTTCAATTTAAGAAGATTTTCCCGGATTTTTGAATGAGGGTATTATGTTCAAATAAGACCGGAGATGTTTTTTTGTACGTCCATCGGAAAAGTATTATTTATCCCTTTCTCTTACCACCCTACTTGCATTATCAAAATGAATACTTTTCATCCCTTCAAAAAAAGTATATTTCTCACGTAAAACGTCAATCAGACTTTCATTATCAAGAGGAAGTTCTTCTAAATAATACTTCGAGAAATGAAGCCTACTTACGATTTCCTCTTCGCTTTGCGTAGTAGTCCCATGGCCTGGAACAAGGATCCGAATCGAATGATGATGTAAAATCTGTTCAGCAGTCCGGATCGTCTGTACGTAGTCTTTATAATTACTGAAAATGAATGGAAACTCTACATCGGATAAATAATCACCTGCAAGAAATATTCCATAAGGCTCAATCACTGTAAACAAACTATCCTTTGTGTGCCCAGGCGCAAGATAAAATGTTAAAGTCACTTTCCCCAACCTTAATGTTTGCACGTCTCGGGTTACAACAATATCCGCCGATGGATAGATTGATTTATAATTTCGCTTCAAATAATACATTTGATCAAATGCTTCAATTTCTCGCAATACTGCTTTTTTATTCGGATTTTGCTGAAACACCTTTGTAGCGATGACTTTTGCCTCCGGGAAGGCCCCTGCTCCAATAATATGGTCAAAATCACTATGTGTATAAATAATATATAATTGCCGGTCACCAATCATTTCATCAATACAAGCCCTAATTGTTTCTATTTCTTTAGGAAGCCATGTTGGATCCGTCATTATAACTGCATCCTCTGCTTGAATAATCGCCGAGGTTGTCATATATAGAGCACTTTGGAAAACAGTTATATGTTGATTTTGGAATTGAATCATAAGAATGCCCCCTGATTTTATCACGCATTAACGGTCTGTAATACCCCTACTGAATGAAGTTTCACTTTATGAAAATAGCCCAAATGATAAAACTCTCATTTGGGCACGTCCATTATTTTTTAAACTTTCCATTAAAAATAAAATTCTCTAATGGCATGCGTTGGTTCGGTTGTTCACGCTCTTGTAATACTTCAGGCAGTTTTTCTTTTTCATCCTGATAGCCAATCGCGACGAGCGCTTCTATATTATACTCGTCTGGAATCTCGAGTACGGCCCGTGCTTTATCGAAATCAAATCCCGTCATCGGATGGGTAATCAGTCCTTTCCTATTCGCCTGCAGAGCTAAGAATGCCCAAGCTGCTCCTGTATCAAACGAATGCGAACGGATCACATTCCCATCCTGTTCCTTCTTGGAAATGATCAACGCTAATACAGGTGCACGTGTACACCAAGCTAAATTCCCCTCATAAAGGAATGAATGGAACACTTCCCGCTCTTCCGCTGTCTTCGCAAGGATGAATCTCCATGGCTGAAAATTAAAAGCAGAAGGAGCCCAGTGGGCCGCTTCGAACAAAGCTAATAATGTATTCTCTGGCACCTCTTTTTCCGAAAATGAACGCGGCGACCAGCGCTCAAGAAACATCTCGTCAATATCATATTCAGATGTTCTATACTTCCTCGTTTCTGTCATAACCATTATGCATTTCCTCCTTCATGCTTCTCATTATACAAAAGAAACTGTACTTCTTGTATAAATCAACCTAATGAATAGACTACTACTGAATAAAATGACTTTGGTTGCTTTCTACATGCATAACATTCTTTGAACGCTCACGACTGAAGTTACGAGTATTCTAGGTTTAGTTTATTCATAAGAAGCGAAATCTAACTTTATAAAGTGAAACTTCATTCAGTGGGGATCCTTACCCCCTCCACTGAGTGTTAGCTGAACAGAATCTGGGATTTACGGACTGTATATCCCCCACCTTCACAAGTTAGGCTTCCCTCATGTTTAGAGGTCGGGGGATTACAAACCGTTAATGCGTGATAACAAGGATTTTCTGAATTAAAAGCAGAATGATTTGGAGGATTCTAGAGATAATGGGAGAAATGAGCCAATAAACGGGTTTATACTTTAGGACGCATAAACTCTACATTCTAAATCAACGTAAACAAGAACATACCATGTTTGAGTTAATGTTTTTAAATGCGTATAGTTAATAGGTAGATTATTTTTATGGATAAAAAAATACAGATGTGCATCGTTAGCTTTGTATATCAACAAAAATTACACAAAGAGGTGAAGGTATGCCGATTATTGAAGTTAAGAATCTAACCAAAGTGTTTGGAAGAAATACGAGACAAGCACTAAAACTTCTAGACGAAGGCCGCACGAAGGAAGAAATCTTAAAAGAAACTGGTGCAACGGTCGGAGTCAATCGCGCAAATTTCTCTGTAGAAGAAGGAGAAATATTTGTTATTATGGGGCTTTCAGGTAGTGGTAAATCCACATTGGTACGATTAATCAACCGCCTGATTGAACCGACACAAGGAAATATTTATATTGATGAGGAAGACCTTTCTAAAATGGATAAAAACCAACTAAGGGAAGTTCGCCGTGAAAAACTAAGTATGGTCTTCCAAAAATTCGGTTTATTCCCGCATCGAACTGTATTGGATAATGCCGCGTTCGGCTTAGAAATCCAAAAAGTTGATAAAGCGGAAAGGGAAAATCGAGCTACAAAAGCACTTGAAATGGTTGGACTTGGTGGATACTTGAACCAGAAACCAGGCCAGCTTTCCGGTGGGATGCAGCAGCGTGTTGGTCTTGCGCGAGCCCTCACAAATGACCCCAAGGTCCTT
Source organism: Oceanobacillus sp. HCA-5259 (assembly GCF_037892815.1). Classification (NCBI taxonomy): domain Bacteria; kingdom Bacillati; phylum Bacillota; class Bacilli; order Caryophanales; family Bacillaceae; genus Oceanobacillus; species Oceanobacillus sp. HCA-5259. The sequence continues at coordinate 127,493 of NZ_JBBKBV010000003.1, forward strand.
CTAATGGACGAAGCTTTCTCAGCACTTGATCCACTAATTCGAAAAGAAATGCAAGATGAACTCATCCAATTACAGTCGAAAATGAAGAAAACCATTCTATTTATTACACATGACTTGGATGAGGCATTGCGTCTAGGTGACCGGATTGCTTTAATGAGAGACGGGAACATTGTCCAAATCGGTACACCGGAAGAAATTTTAGTAAATCCCGCAAATGATTATGTGGAGAAATTCGTTGAAGATGTTGATAAATCCAAAGTGTTAACAGCCCACCATATCATGAAGCGTCCAGAAACCATTCAAATTGAACGACATGGTCCACGGGTCGCACTGGAAAGAATGCGTGAGGAAGGTATTTCTAGCATTCTCGTAACTGATAGAAACCGTAAATTAAAAGGTTATGTAACAGCAGACGACGCTTCAAAAGCAAGAAATGAAGATGTTAGGGATTTAAATGAAATTATTCGTACAGATATACCGAAAGTAGATAAAGAAACACCTTTACAGGATATCTTCTCTATCATCTATGACTCCCAGACCCCGGTAGCCGTTGTCGAGGATGGGAAGCTATTAGGTATTATTGTGCGAGGTGCTGTAATTGCAGCACTTGCTGGAGAAGGAGAGGTGACAAATGGTGCTTAATATTTCTAGTATCGTACCAAGAATTCCTGTTTCAGAAGGGGTTACTGATGCTGTTCGTTGGATAACAGATACATTTTCCTTTTTATTCAACCCAATTAAGCAGCACTTCGGTAATCTTATGGAATTCATTTCAGAAACTGTATTGATGAATATCCCGCCATTCATTTTCATCCTACTTATTGCAGTTATTGCATTTTTCATAACAGGGAAAAAGCTCGGCCTTGCTGCATTCTCAATCGTTGGACTTTGGTTTGTTTATAACCAAGGGTATTGGGATCAGATGATGAACACGATCACGCTCGTCATTGTAGCGAGTTTACTTTCCATCATCATCGGTGTACCGGTTGGAATCCTGATGTCTAAAAGTAAGATTGCCGAAACTATCATCACACCGATACTTGACTTCATGCAGACGATGCCGGCATTCGTTTACTTGATTCCTGCCGTTGCTTTCTTTGGTATTGGAATGGTACCGGGTGTAATTGCTTCATTAATCTTTGCAACACCACCAACCGTTCGTTTTACCAACTTAGGTATCCGTCAGGTGTCTGCTGAACTAGTGGAAGCAGCCGATGCGTTCGGAAGTACCGGTTCACAAAAACTATTCAAAGTAGAACTTCCAATGGCTCGCCCAACCATCATGGCTGGCATTAACCAAACAGTAATGTTATCATTATCTATGGTAGTTATCGCTTCGATGATTGGAGCACCAGGTCTTGGTAGAGAAGTACTATCTGCCTTACAACGTTCTCAAGTAGGTCCAGGATTTGTATCTGGTGTAGGAATCGTTATTCTTGCAATTGTTATTGACCGTATGACGCAAAACTTAAGTAAAGAGAAGAAATCAAGCTAATGGCATCTTTTCCACGGAAAATGTTCCATAAATAGTAATGAGTTTTAATAAAGGAGAGATTTATATAATGAAGAAGTTCAATTGGAAACGTCTAGGGGTTGTATTAGGCTTATCTACGGCACTATTTGCTGCAGGTTGTGGCTCCGGAGATGATAGCTCATCTGAAACAGGCGACGATGCTGCTGGTTCTTTAAATGGTGAAGTTGAACTAGCTTATGTAGAATGGGATACAGAGATCGCTTCTACACATGTTGTTGGTAAAGTTTTAGAAGACTTAGGATTTGATGTTACATTAACTCCTCTAGATAACGCTGTTATGTGGGAAGCCGTTGCTAACGGTGAAGCAGACGGAATGGTTGCTGCTTGGTTACCTGGAACACACGAAGCTCAATTTGAAAACTATGGTGATCAGATGATTGACCTTGGCCCTAATTTAGAAGGAGCGAAAATTGGTTTAGTTGTTCCAAGCTATATGGATGTTGACTCAATCGAAGACTTATCGGATGAAGCTAACAAAATTATCACCGGCATCGAACCAGGTGCTGGAGTAGTTGCTGCTTCTGAGCTTGCTGTAGAAGAGTATGACAACTTAGACGGCTGGGAGGTTCAAACTTCTTCAAGTGGTGCAATGACGACCGAATTAAGAACTGCTTATGAAAATGAAGAAGATATTATTGTAACTGGTTGGTCTCCACACTGGAAGTTCCAAGCTTTTGATCTGAAATATCTAGATGATCCAAAAGGTACTTTCGGTGAAGCTGAAACAATCAACACTATGGTACGTGAGGGTCTAGAAGAGGACCTTCCGGAAGTTTATCAAGTTCTTGATAACTTCCACTGGTCTACAGAAGATATGGAAGAAGTCATGCTTAAAATATCAGATGGTGCTAACCCTGCAGATGCAGCCGCAGAGTGGGTAGAAAATAACCAAGATAAAGTAGACGAATGGACAGAAGGCATTGAAGAATAATTGATAAAAGGACTGGTATAGTTACCAGTCCTTTTTACTTTGAAAAATAGATTGTTTTTACTATAGAACACTAGTTCCTATTATGATATAATTGCCTTACCCCCAACGGGAAAGGGGGTGGACCTATGGAGGCAATGGCAATAATAGTAGCTTTCCTTGCACTGGTAACCGCAGTAGTTAATCTGACATCGGCTCTACTAAACGCAAGAAAAAAGAAAGACCATCGCTCGGGCAAGCGATAGTCAGCTATTATGGGTAAGGGAATAAACTCCCTTGCCTCCTCCATATTCTATTTTAAATATAACCGATTTATGCATGAATAGCAACAATTTAACGGTCAGCCAAACCAATTAATACGAACGTGGCAATCCTAACACATGCTGACCTAGATAAGCCAAAATCATATTATCATTCACCGGAGCGACTTGATACATCCTTGTCTCTCTAAATTTGTTCGACGACAAGAGCATCCGGCTGATTTTCCCTGATTTTGCGTAAATCCACGAGAAAAAGACTGATTCCGTCTGATTTCTTCTTTACTTTCTCTGAAGGAGTTGTGCGAGCGAGAACAAGGAGTAGATCTGATTGTGTGTGGCTTCATAGTAATGAGTCATTCTATTTCAAGTGTCCGTAATGCCTCTCTAATCGGCATTCTGCTTACCCCGATCATTTCTGCGAGTTCCGTTTGCACAAGCCGTTTTCTCGGCTCAAAGTCTCCTCTTAAAATAGCACTTCTTCAAATACTGCAAACTTGGTTATGTAACATTTCCCGAGTACCGATTTGCAGATTCTTTTGTATAGACATGTTAACGTCTTCCTTACGCGAGCTTCACTATTCTAAATTGTATCGCAGCAAGGAAGGAATATGAAGTGAAAAGTTGAAAGCAGCGTTTTTTCCTCACGAGTTTCAATCTTTTTTAGGCTGCTCCTCTAGACCATATAAAATCCGGCGATTTCCATATTTTCATTGACCGTTACCTGGAAGGTGATATCCGCGTCATTGAAGACTCCTTTAATTAATACCACTTCATGGTCTTCCACTTCCTCCGTCTCCTTATATTCAAAAGCAATGAAATCACCGAGCTGCTCTTCCAGACTCCCCCATATTTCTTGAAGTTCTTCTGCTCCGACTTGTGCAGCCATCGTTTCATCAAAATTTTCCGTTGCTTCCTCGTATTGCCCGTCACTCAATTGGTCAATAAATTCTTCCGCGACGACAACTGCTTCATCCCTCGTACCGTCTCCATTCTCATCCGTCGTCTGTTCTTCCGCTGGCTCTATACCTTCTTCTGGAGTTTCTACGGATTCCTCCGTGTTTTTTCCCCCGCTACAGCCTGCTAAAAATAAGATTGCTGCTATTAGTAAAAAACTTACCACCTGTAATTTCTTCATAAAGACTGTCCACTCCTTATTTTAGTTAAATTTTTCCAAAATCCACTCGCCAATATCTTGTATCACATTTTCATCCACTTGATTCGGATATTCATATTCCCGAAGCGTCCCTTCTCCCGCTCCTTCATAAGCAATGAAAAAATGATTCAATCCGGGATAGCTGATAAACGTTGCGTCATCATGATTTTCCAATAATTCTTGCCAATATGCATAATCTTTATCATAGAAAACTTGGAAATCGTCCTCGCCTTGCAAGATTAGTAACGGCTTATCCAATTCTCCGATATACGACTGGACATCATATTCAGCCATTTCTTTTAAATAATAGCCATTTATCCCAAATACAGTAACTTCTTTGGACTTCTCTGTCGTCAGCTTTTGTAAGTTTTGGGCCTTCTGATACTCTTCTTCTACGGACGCCAGCTGTTCCTTCTGTTCCTCTTCATTTGCGATGAGTTTTTCAATCAGGTATAAATTCTGTTCATAAATAATCTCCCATAAAGGGCGAGGAGAGCCAGCAAGACTGATAAGCCCAGCGAAGTCACCGCCTTCTGCATCGATCCGAGGCGCGAGCATTCCGCCAAGACTGTGACCTGCCAAGTAAACATGTTCCGGATCAATACGGGGATCAGACTTCACTAATTCAGCAGCCCGAATCGCATCTTCTACCGTCTCTTCATAAACCGTCAGATGAGCTCCATCTCGTTACCGTACGCAAGGGTGCGCTTATCATACCGGATAACAGCAATCCCTTGTTCCGCAAGTCCCCAAGCAAGGTCGCGGAACGGCTTGTAGGCAAAAGCTGTCTCATCTCGATCTGATGGTCCGGAACCATGAACGAGCACCACTGCAGGAAATTTTCCTTCGCCTTCTTTAGGAAGTGTAAGCAGTCCTTCTAGCTCATATTCTGTTTCCTTGCCAACAATTATTTCCTCTTCTTTAATCGATTCCGGCAACTCCCTTTTAGTAAATCCGTCTGATAAACTCAAGCCAACTAAACGCGTTTCCTTATTAAAAATCAAGCGAATATCAAAGTAATCCGTTGTGTACTCAAGACTCGCTTCTACAACATCCAGATCTTCCGTCAGGTTGTCCGCTTGCAAGGAACTTAATTCAACAAAGTCTCCCTCTGTTACTTTCTCTTCCCAATCGCGCGCAAGTTCAACCGCAGACAATGATTCCTGCAATTCATTGGAAAACCAAATTTCATATAGCTTATCATATTCCCCTGCTTGTAATAAACCTATCACTTCTTCCCCCGCTTCTTCAACTGTCGGTGCCGGCGGATCATCTTTAGCACAACCTATTAATAAAACAAGGATTATCAAGCACCCCAGCATTAGCCAATTCGTACGCATGGGCGTTACCTCCATTATGTATGTTCAATCACTTGTATTACGGAATAATTAGAAAAAGGTTTCGTCTTTACTTAACTAATCATCACAATTTTTGCTCATTGTTTCACTTAATAAAATTGAATAAGATCCGTTTTTTCCTTTCTTCTATGTTACCATAATGCAAAAAGGATTAATCAGATAGACCTGATTAATCCAAATGCACATAAGTGGTAAAGTATACACTTTTCCGACGGGGAGAGAATCAATGGTTGCAGGCGAATCCTAATAGCCCCAGCCAACATAGGATGTACCTACAATAATTAAAAGGATGAATAACACAACAATCAAGGCGAAACCTCCGCCATATCCACCATATCCTTTCACTTCACTCATTCATAACACCTCCTATCCCTTGATACGATTACTATATGAAATAAAATAAAAACGGTTATAGTTAGTAACCCAGTGATGACAATATGGAAGTCATTACTAGAGATTTTTGTTATTGAATATTTGAAATACCAATTGTTCACGTAATACATTTTTCACGCATTAACGGTCTGTAATTCCCCCACCTCTATACATGAGGGAAGCCCCAACTTGTGAGGGTGGGGAATATACAGTCCGTAAATCCCTGATTCTGTTCAACTAACATTCAGTGGGGAGGGAAGGAATTCCCCACTGAATGAAGTTTCACTTTATGGTTTTTTTGCTTATTATTTTGGCGAAAACCCCAGTATAACTGTCCCTTTAATATTTATTACTACTGCATACAATATTAAGAACTTTAAATATTTTGGAGGTGACATTGTGTCCGTTGAACATTATCATAAATTGTGTAATCAATATATGGGAAGAGCTGTAAGAATAAGAACCCATGATGGAAGGGTTCATCATGGAATTATCCGCCACGTTGACCGTAGAAGAGTATATTTAGAACCAATTCGGTCAAATAGAAATTTAGGTGGTTTTGGTTATGGATATTATGGATATGGATATGGATTTGGCTTTGGAATAGCATTAGGAGCAATTGCCGGTATAGCTTTAGCATCATTATTCTTTTGGTAGTCCTTTATCCCACAATGGCTTGAAAAATATTCAAGCCATTTGTTCCTTTTCACTTCAAGTTAAAAGTTATGTATTGGAGGGGTCGAATACATGTTTCCAGAAAGACCAAGACGACCTATGCCGTTCTATCCATATAGACAACAACGAAGGGCACCTAGGCATAGACACGGGTTTCCAAGGGATTCCAGCTTGTTTACAAATATGCGGACTCCCGATGGGGATTGGGATTTTGACAAAATGATTAAAACTGGAAGAAAAGCCATGGATTTATACAATCAGGTGAGCCCGTATATTACAAGATTTATAAGAAGATAAATAAGGGGGAAATGCTATTGGGTCATACGTACCTTGATTGTTTAGCCGTACTCGGAATTGGTGGAGCACATCCAGGGGGCCTAAAACTAACAAAAGAAATTCTTTCCGGGGAAGCGATAGATCAAAGTAAATCCATCCTGGAAATTGGATGTGGAACTGGTCAAACCTCTGCTTATATTGCCGAACATTATGGATGCGATGTTGTTGCTCTGGATAATAGCAATATAATGCTGGATAAAGCGAAACAAAGATTTGCTGCGATAAATTCAGTTATTGAAACCATCCACGGAAATGTTGAAAGACTTCCATTTGCTGATCATTCTTTTGATTTTATTCTTTCCGAATCTGTTCTGTCCTTTACCAATATTGCCTTATCCATCTCTGAATGCCAACGCTTATTAAAACAGGGCGGTAAATTGCTGATGATTGAGATAGTACATGAACAACCATTATCTGAAAAAGAAGAGAAGAAAATAAAAGATTTCTACGGATTTTCACAATTACTGAGTGAAAATGAGTGGGTAAGATTACTACGGCAAGGAGGGTTCGAGCAAGTAAGCGTCGAAAAACCTACAATAAAATTTGATGAACATGATTTAAAACATGCTACTGAATTTTCTCCATCAGAAAACGTAAGCCATGAATATTTTAATATCCTTAAGGAACATGAGTATTTATCAAATTTCTATAAGGATAATTTAGGTTATCGTATATTCCGATGTAGCAGCTAGTCACTTACTCATTTTTAGAGGTAGTATATTCTCTTTGAAGTTGAATTGCAGAAATCACCGCCCCGATGGCTTGGGTCCACGCCCCCACTTCGTCTAATAAACTAGCATCTACGTTTTCCGTTTGTTCCTTTATTCCAGAGATTGCTTGAATGCTATTGCCGACAACCTGTAAAAAATCCCCTTGAAAAGCAATAAAATCATTTTCTATTATTGCCGGTACTAACGCAAGGCCACCCCCTGCCACCTGAATAAGATTACCTCTAATTTCAAGATTGGCATTCTCTTTATATAACCCTGTAATAACAAAGAGATTTCCAATAGATTGTACCTTATTAGCAATTTTGCTTTCAGGGTTAATTGTAGCATCCGCCATTACAGCACTTCCAACAGCCTGCAAAATGTTTCCGGTCTTCGCTATAACTTTTCCATCATCTTCAACAAAGGGGGGATCAATTGCATTGATGATCGTTCCAACCGCTTGTATCCATGCCCCAATAACGATTTGATTAACAACCATGGGCTCACCTTTTTCGAAATTACTTCTACGCTTATCAGAAAGGTGGGTGGGACTTCTCTCAACAAACGGAGAAAAGTGCTTAAATTATTATATATAGATGTAAAAGAAATTGTGAGGATTAATTAAACTACCCGCTTCATTCTTCTTCAGATTCACGCTACAAATTACTTCACCAAATGGGACAAAGAACTTAAATAATATTGAAAGTGATGCCAATGATGGATATAATTAGATTATTGAAAACGGCATGTGTCAGTCAGTTATTTCTGCTTTACTGCATATAGACAAAATAAGGGGAGTGATTTTCATATATTATCTTACAAGAATAGGAGTAGTGGGTGTTTTTATAATTTTAGTTGTTTCCATTGCTTTCTTATGGGACTATATTGCAGGTAAATTGGAAAAAAGCAGGGTGAAAACAAAAATAGGAAAAATGATAACAGTATTGATAACAATGATTCTCCAATTATTATTTGTGTTGACGATAACTGCAATATATCATTTAACTTTTATTGATACCCTTTTCGTAACATGTTTCTTAATACTAACGATAACATGGATTCTTTCTTATTTCGGTAATTATAATCAAAACAGTCAAAGCATCACGGATAAATATCAAGGAGGCAATGATTATCAAGTTAAAGTATTTAAGTTAAGGTTAAATCCAGTTCTAATAGGTATTTATTTTCGATAGTTGGAATATTATTCGGTTTTCTATACTATGCTCCTTATTTTATTTGAAATCTTGCTTTGGTTGTTTGAAATAGACTAGGAATTCTAACCGTTTTGTGGTTAAAAAACTCCCCATCCAGTAACAGAGAACATAATTATTTCTCCGTCTACTATATGGGGAGCATATCGACATTTTAAGTGTCTCTATTTATTTTTCTTCAACAGGTTTTTTCCATAATCCTAGTACTATTCCCGCAACAACCATGCCGATAATAAGCGACAGTATAAAGAACCAAGGATGTTCCGCAAGTGGGGCAACGAATAATCCTCCATGTGGGGCAGGTATCGCGCTATTCCAAGCTTGAGTCAGTCCGCCTGCAATTGCCGCACCTAAAACAGATGAGCCAATTACGCGTAGGGGATCGGCCGCTGCAAAAGGAATTGCTCCCTCTGTAATAAAGGAAATCCCCATTACATAGTTGGTCATCCCTGACTTCCGTTCCTGATCGGTAAATTTATTTTTAAAGAACGTCGAAGCGAGCGCAATCGCGAGTGGTGGGACCATTCCGCCAGCCATGACAGCAGCCATCAAACTGCCATCACCTGTATCGGTGAAGATTCCAATTGAAAAAGCATAGGCTGCTTTATTAAACGGTCCACCCATATCAATCGCCATCATTCCACCGAGCAAGGCACCAAGCAGAACAGCATTTCCTGTGCCAAGATTTTGCAGAAAATCAAGCATCGCATGATTAACGGTGGAGAAAACTGGACCGATGATGAAATACATTAAAAGTCCTGTAATAAATAATCCGACAACAGGATAAAAAAGAATTGATTTTAATCCGTCGAGAGACTTGGGTAATCCTCGGAATGCCCTTTTTAGAAATACAATTACATAACCTGCCAAGAAACCGGCAACGAGTCCGCCAATAAACCCGGCATCACTTTGAACCGCCATTAATCCGCCGACAACACCTGGCATTAATCCAGGCCGGTCTGCAATACTCATTGCGATAAATCCGGCAAAGATCGGGATGAGGAAGTCAAAAGCACTTCCACCGACTCCATTTAAGAATAGGAATATCTGACTTTCATCCCCAACAAAACGTTCAACTAAAAAGGAAATTGCCATCAAAATTCCGCCGCCAACAACAAATGGAAGCATGTGGGAAATTCCGTTCATCAAGTCCTTGTAGATCTTATTCCAGATAGATCCCGCTGATGTCTTGGCTGTGTTATTTTCAGCTTTTTCTCCTCCATCGGATGAATGATAAATCGGAGCATCCTTCTTAACCGCTTTTGTAATCAGTTCTTCTGCTTTACTAATTCCGTCACTGACAGATCGGTCGAGTAGCGGTTTTCCGTGGAATCGGTCCATCTCCACTTTTTTACTAGCAGCGATAATCACCGCATCCGCCCGCTCGATTTCCTCATCCGTCAATTTATGTTTTGCACCGTCCGAACCGTTTGTCTCTACCCGAATATTTACATTCATTTCGGCCGCTTTTTGTTTCAGCGCATCCTCTGCCATGTACGTATGGGCTATTCCAGTCGGACAAGCCGTAACCGCTACGATGAATGGTTTTTCTTCCTGGGTGACTTCTGTTTTATCAGATTCTGTAGTTTCCTCTTTTTCTTCCGCTTCATCACCCTCTGCTTTGCTAAAGAGATCTTGAACTTCATCTGGTGTTGTAACTTGCTTTAGCTTTTCCACAAAATCCGGGTCAATTAACTTCCGGGAAAGGGCTGCTAATGTTTGCAAATGCGTATCGTCCTCGCCATCCGGCACCGCTATCATAAAAAATAGATACGTCGGCTGGCCGTCCAACGATTCAAATTCAACCCCTGATTTGCTTTTCGCAAATAATACGGTCGGTTCTTTCACCGCTTGATGCCGGGCATGAGGCATTGCAATCCCATCACCGAGTCCAGTAGATGTTTGAGCTTCTCTTGCTAAAATAGCCTCTTTAAAAGAAGCAAAATCATTTACGACCCCGTGAGCTTCCAGGCTCTTTATCATTTCATCAATGACGGATTCCTTTTCCTGTGCCTGCAAGTCCATAATCATAATATCTTTTCGCAGCAAATCGATCACTTGCATCTTCCTCACTCCTTTTTAAAGTTTTGTTACAGTAGTTTGATTAATTAAAGCATTTATTTCATCTGCTTTCGCTAAATCATAGGAAAACGCTGTTGCACTTCCAGCAGCAAGTCCCATTTTAAAGGCTTGAACGATATCATTTGTCTTTACATTTTCTCCGATGAAGCCTGCAACCATGGAATCTCCCGCCCCAACAGAGTTTTTCAATTCCCCTTTGGGACTGATTCCTTTATAAACCGCATCTTCTGTAAATAATAATGCTCCATCTGCACCCATAGAAACGATTGCATGACGAGCACCTGCATCGATTAATTTTTTCCCTGTTTCAATTATGTCCTGCTCCTCCGTCAACTTAACGGAATATAATTGCTCCAACTCTTGTAAATTCGGTTTAACGAGCAGTGGATTGTAAGCTAAAGACTTTTGCAAATCATCTCCAGTTGTATCGATTACAAATTGGGCATTGATTTCTCGAATGATTTTTTCATAAAAGTCATCCGGCAGAGAGGGGGACTTGCTTCCCGATAAAATAACGATATCATCAGAAGAAATCGCTTTAAGCTTTGCCATTAATTTTTCAGCCTCTTCGGGTTGAATGACAGGCCCTTTGCCATTAATTTCTGTTTCCGGATTCGTTTTTAATTTGATATTAATCCGTGTATCGCCTGCAATTTTTGTAAAGTCTGCGGCAATCCCGTCACGTTTAAGCCATTCCGAAATAAAATCACCTGTAAAACCACCTATAAATCCAAGTGCCTTTGTGTCCATGTTTAATTCATGTAATATGCGCGACACATTGATTCCTTTTCCACCGGGAAGCTTGAAATCCCCATCCATATAATTCAATTCGCCTATATTCACTTGCTCCAATTGCACGATATAATCAATGGATGGATTCAACGTCACCGTATAGATCATTGCTCCGCCTCCAATATAGTTGTTTTTTCCTGATAATTTGTTAAAGAACGATCCGTCCTATTTGTAATAATAGTTGCTTCCTCGATATCACCGACCTTGGAGAATGTCACCTTCTCCCACTTTGAATCGTCCGCTAACATATAAGCCATTGCGGATTGAGTTATAGCGGTTTTTTTGAGTGCAGCCTCATCCGGGTCTGGTGTCGTGTAGCCATATTCCAAATGTATTCCATTCGTGCCTAGAAAGGCTTTGTTAAATTGATAGCTTTTCAAATCCCGCAAGCTATCAGTCCCGATAACCGCTTTAGTAGAATATTTTACTCTTCCGCCAAGCAAGAAAGCCTGTATTTCTTTATCCGCAAGCAGGGAAGCATGGGCAACCCCATTCGTCACGACGGTAATGTTTTTAGCTGTTAAAAAGTTAATCATTGCTAGTGTTGTTGTACCTGCATCTATATAAATCACATCATTTTCTTTCACGAGTGAGGCAGCCAATTTGGAAATGGTTTGTTTTTCTTGAATGTTTTTGGATGATTTTTCCGAAACAGATAACTCTTCCTCCAACTGATAGGTACTTCTTGCTCCCCCATGAATACGTGTAAGAAGCCCTTTACTTTCCAACTCGCTTAAGTCTCTTCTGATCGTTGATTCTGAACATTGGAGTTCATTCATTAACGCTTGGGACTTTACAATATTATTTTCCTTTAGTTGTTTCAGTATAAAAGAATGCCTCTCCTCGGTTAACATAACAATCCCTCCATCACCCTTATAATACCATCAAAAACAGTCATAATCAATCATAAAAAGCCATTCATCATGTATGATGGAATGACTTTTTAACACCTATAATTCATGTTCTATTATTTAAGATGCACCATCTGCTAAAAATAATTCCGTATCTAGTACCATGCGAAGAGTCTTTAATATATGCCCGTCAAAATCATCATCGAACACATCGACTACTTGAAAACCTTTTGCATTATAAAATGTGTGTCCGATTTCATTATCTCTTTCTACATTTATGTAGACTTCTTTTACCCCTTCCAACCGACTAATCCCTTCTTTCAGGAAAGCCGTTCCGATTCCTGATCCTTGATTTGCGGGATCAATATAAATTGCTCCAAGTTCAGCTTTACCATCTGAGTCTGCTGGAGAATAATTGGCAAATCCAACTACTTTCCCTTCTACTTCAGCTACGAGCAACAAGGAATTAATCACACGGTGCTCCATACTTGCATCACTATAGGCAGCATTTAAGAATTTTTCCTGAATTGCCGATGGAATAATTTCTTCATAGGTTGCATTCCATGTCTTTTTCGCGATTGCTTGAACGCTTGAAATATCAGATAGCTTCATTTTGCGGATGGTGAATGACAATGAACCCTTCCTCCCTTTATAATTAAATATTTTCCTTAAGTATATACAACTACATAAGCATTACAATCAAATTATATTCGCTTTATGAGACAGCTTCGAAACAAATATCAACTCTTTCAAAATAACTAGAAATCCTCTATAATTATCGTACAAGGGAGGTGAAAAAAGGATGGAACAAGAAACTGTTTTAAAAGAAATACTACATGCATTCAAGCTTCATGCACAACATATTGATGAAAAAATGGATGGCTTGAAAACAGAGCTTGATTCTAAAATGGATAACATGAAAACAGAGCTTGAGTCCAAAATGGATAACATGAAAATAGAGCTGGAATCTAAGATGGACAAAGGCTTTTCACGTGTTGACCATCAAATTACCGAGCTTGGAAAAAAGGTAGATGGAATCCGTACAGAATTAAATGAAACAAATGAAAACGTGGACTATCTATTAAGCAAAAATGCCCAACACGAAAAGAAACTACGTCAAATCTTCGAGCAGCAACAGATATAAGCCACTCATGCTGCACAATCCCTATAATAAGCAGTCCCCTCCTATTTCCTCAGTTTTACAAAACAGTGGAGATGGGAAGGGGTCTGTAATTTTTCTAATTAAAAAATGACCGTTTGGATGAACATTTACTTTATGGCACTATAATCCTCATTTTCAATCCGCGCTCGTGCTTATATATTTTTTGTTTCCTCATTTATTTCATTTTCTCGTTTAAGTTTATGCTGAAAAAAATTTTAAACTGCAGTATTTTTTCACATGAATTGAAAGTTTGTATTAGCGCAAAATAAATGATAAAAGGAGTGATTCAAATGAGTAAAGGTAAAAAGAAAAAGAACAAGAGTAAAGAGGAATTAAACGCGATGAAAGATGACAAAAAATATCCGCAGAATCGTCCACCGAGATAAATGAAATTTCATTCATTGAGGGTACTTTTATTCCCTCAATGAATGTTGATTCATACGTGCACTCAACCAATTCTTATATTCTTACCGAGCCTTTCCAAGGTCCCTAATATACTCAGCGCTGCCAAATAACTCGTTTTCGGATTGGATGGTAGTGGCTTGTTATGAATAGTAAAGGTTGCCTCCCCAAAGTCCCCGGCCATTTCGATCTGGTGGATATTTTTATCAATATGTGGATCAGCAATAATGCGCACCATCGTCTGCTCTATTCCTAAACCGGCAAGGGAGAGAACAATCGAGACATTGATATTTTTAGGAAATTGTTTGATTGCATCTGCTGCTTGCCCTTCAAAGACTGTCTTTTCCTCTGTTATGACCCCATCTATTAGGGAATGGGCTGGCTTTCTTGTCGTTAGCGAAATATTCTTCACCGTTTCCAGAGCGCTAGCATTTTGCAGTAAATCAAGACCGCCGATTGCACCAGATGGTAAGTGGATGACATGATTATGCTTACTCGCAAGCTTGGTAAGTTCGGTTAAGAGTGCTTCATCAACAAGTGCGCCAATACTGATTAAGACAGCATCCTTCTTTCGTATCGTTGCTGGGATCAGATTTCGTACAGCCTCCACGTTCGCCGCTTCCACAACTAGATCAATGCCCGATTCCAAGAAAGTATCAAAATCGGTATAAAGCTTCACGTCAAATTCAGCTTCCAATCTCTGATATTTTTCTCTGTCTCGCACGTAAACACTCGTTATTCTGTGTTCCTCATGACTAGCATGATTGATTTCTTTTAATAAAAAGTTCGCAATGGCCCCGGCACCAATTAAACCGATATTCATGGAGCTCCTCCTTTAATGGGATACGATAATTTCTGTCACTGACATTCTTTTTTATCTGGGACAGTTGCTCTGACCCCCTGTCCCACCTACATTTCATTGTGGCGGATCGTTTCAATCAGACGCGGAGCAATCCTCGAAACCCGCGAGATCCATAATAAGAATCTGCTCCATTATGGTAAACAAACACTTGACCATACCGGTAATCACAAAATATCGCCCCACCACGTTCACGAATCGATGCTGGGGTCTTCACCCAACTTGATGTTTTCTGATCAACTGCCTCAAGCTCTTGTAATTGGCGGTATTGCTCTTCAGTTAATAACTCAATGCCCATCTCTTCTGCCATGTCCATAACACTCGTTTTTGGTGGGTACTTTTTCCGGGATTCCAGTGCCTCGCGATCATAACAAACACTCCTGCGACCTTTAGGGCTTTCTTTCGAGAAATCGCAGAAAATAAACTCCTCTGTAGTCTCATCGTACCCCATGACATCCGGCTCTCCCCCTGTCGCTTCCATTTGCTCTAGGGATTTTAATTTTTCAGGTAGCTTCTGCAACTTTGCAGCTATTTCTTCCCAATCTAAATTCTCGTGTCGATGCATATTCGCTTTAAAACGTTCTTCCAATGTATGGAGAAGCTGTTCTTTTTCGTTGTTCACCATGTTCATACTCCTTTCGCTCATCCTTCTTTATAAAACATTATATCCGACTAGAAACTGATTTGATAGACTTTTCCCCTATTCTGTCGTTAAGATAGTAGTAATTGCTTTTGATTAAAGGAGGTTCCCTAGCATGGGATGGATATATGTTTTATTCGCTGCAATTATTGAAGTAGTATGGGTGCTTGGTTTAAAGTACTCGGATAACTTCTGGATGTGGACAGGGACAGTGATTGCAATTATTTTTAGCTTTTACTTTGTGATCAAAGCGTGTGAAGTGCTACCGTCAGGTTCGGTCTACGCCACCTTTACAGGTTCCGGGGCTGCCGCGATTGCAATCATTGACTTCTCCTTTCTGGGAGAGGCATTTACACTAGGAAAAGGTTTCTTTATTTTACTCATCATCATTGGTGTTGTCGGTATTCAATTAACGACAGATGAAAAGGATCGATCCGATGATTCGCTTGCAGCAAAGGAAGGTGACGTGTAAAATGGCTTGGTTTTATTTATTTCTTGCAAGCTTCGGTAAAATCTTCTGAGTGGCAAGTATTAATATGTATTTAAAAAAGAGAGCATGGAGTTGGCTCCTCGTATTAGTTGTGTGCTTTTCCCTTGGCTTTTATTTCCTCGGACTTGCCATGCGTGACATTCCACTCGGAACAGCCTATGCGATTTGGACGGGACTTGGGGCAACAGGTGCAGTAATCATGGGGGTTACGTTTTTTAAAGAAGCGATGAATTTAAAGCGGGTTCTTTTTCTACTATGCATTATTAGTGGCGCTGTCGGTTTAAGGTTGGTTTCTTAAATGGTAGGAACAAAGAGCTTCTCAACTTAATAAGCTATATTGGGTAATTATCACGAGAATAGGAGTTGGGAGCTTATGAAGAAGAAATGGCTAAAAAGCTTAAAAACAAACACGCCCCAGGAAGGGTTCGAATTAGCAATCTTACTGGCCCAAAAAGGGATTGAATATACCCAGCCATCTGAAAGCATCCGAAAAAAGATACGTCCAAAGTATTCAAGAAATCCAGATAATCTTATCGCCGCTTCCGAGGTGATTGCGATTCATTATCAAACGGTTGCCGCTGCGAATGACTACTGGAAATCAAGTACAAAGGTACATTTTTAGAGGGTTATTTTAAAGGAAGTTTCTCTTTTGTTTGGAGGTACTTCCTTTTTATATTGAGATATGAATCTAATAATTTTTTGGCTTATACTTGTTGCTTCCAGGAAGTCTCTTAATTTTATTCCAGGCTTCAACCGCTTTTTTACGGCTTTTTCCTTTATTATTCGGATCAGCAAAAAAGTCACGGATAAATTGATTATACTCAAATTGAGGTGCGATTTTTTTCTTGTACGCAGGGTCTTTCTTTCGTTCTTCTTCCTCATACCAAGCATTTACTGCATCCCGATACGTTTTTCCAACATTGTTCTTAAAATAGTTTTGTATGTAAGTTGAAAAGTGAAACGTTGGTATAACAGTTTTAAAAAAAGTTCGCACATGTTGACTACAACGATGGTTTTCTGTAATGACTGTATCAAGACTTAATTCCACTTGCGATGCCACTTTCTTAGTAGTTTTTGAACTCTTAGCAGGTTTTATTTTCTTTCCTGTTAAAAGATAGGTTTCGATTCTATCAGAAATCTCTATTTTGGAACCAGAAGGACTTAATCCATTCTCTCTACAAAATATTTGTAATTCTTCTTTTAACCAATAGAAATCTTTAAAGCTTTGGACACTAATCTCTTTCGTTAAACTGGGCTTCAAAAACATCACCTCCAAATATGCTTAACAACATATTAGAGCATACGTTCCCGTTAGTCAAATTTCATAATTTCCTTTTTAATTTGGAGTGTTTAATATATTAGGTCGCCCTAGCGCAACCGCTTTGCTAACTGCAAAAATAAGAAAATGATTATAAATGAATAAATAATAACCCAAATAAAAGGAAATCGTGCAAGATCATAGATATAACCGCCATCCCACTTCAATAATGGTGTTTGTGTAATCGTTGCAGGAGGCATAACCCATAGAACATTTTTCAAAAATGAAGGTAAGACACGCTCAACTCCAATAGCTGCTAGAGATAATACGATAGTTAGAGTAAGCCCACCAAAAGAATTAATTGCGCTTTTCATAATTACTTTACTAAATAGGCTTGCAAGACTAACCCCTAAAATACCCAAAATAAGGTAATTAGCAAAAGAAACTAGCCCAATTGTTAAGGTTACCGGTTCACTAAACATGTTAAAGACAATTGGATATAACAAAGCATAAACCGAAAGGATGCTGGAAATTATAACAGCAGAGATTAGCTTTGATACATAATAACGATTCCAACTTCTTACTTGAATGGCCATCAATTGTCTTTGAACAGGTGGATCAAGTTGTAAAATGCTTAAACAAACCCATGCAGATATGATATATAGAATTACTGCTGTTACTGCATAACTGTCGATAATCGGATTAGGTGTATAAGTATAAAATACAAAAATTAAAATCATAAAAGTTGAAATAGGCGGGAAGTATTTATGAGACCGAATATAATCATGTAACGTATATTTTATTAAATTTTTCAACCGAACCTCTCCTTAAATTGACGGAAGCAAATGTCATCGTTCAGCATTTTCTTGCGTTTGTACCGGCACGACACGTTGAATACTTGCTTGTAATTGAAGTATTCGATACAACACTTTATTACTGTCTTTCGCATGGACATAGAGTAACAGTTTATCTTCCTTTTTCTCTACGTTAATTATTTCCTTCCATTTTTCCACATGAGAATTATCCAGGTATTCTACTTCCACTAGTTTGATAGGCTCGTTTGTAATATCGATCGCTTTTGTAAGCAATCCATTTTTCACATGGTATGTAGTATCAATCACTTTCTCAAATAAATTGGATTCATGATAGGTAAGTAGAATCGTAGTACCTTCCTTTTTAAACTCTTTGATGATCTTGAGTAATTCTTGCTGAGCGAGGGAATCAAGTCCTGAAAGTGGTTCATCAAGAATCAACAGGTCCGGTCGTTGCATAATGGCTTGGATAATTCCAACTTTTTGAATGTTCCCTTTCGATAAACTCATCACCCATTGACTATTGAATTGTTCCAGTTTAAAACGTTCAAGCAATTCCGGTATAGACTTTTTGATAATGGATTCAGGTATTCCACTAATCTTGCCAACATAATTTAAATATTCTCCAGGAGTAAAACGAATATTCTTTGGAAATCTCTCAGGGACATACCCAATGTTAACTTTTTTGTTTTGAAAAATTATCTTCCCTGTAGAAGGCCTTTCAATTCCCGCCATGATTCGTAATAGCGTACTCTTTCCAACCCCATTTCCACCTAGTATAGCAATAATCTGTTGTTTATCGATAGTTAATGAAATATCATGTAAAACATTTTTCCTATCATAGGTTTTACCGATATTTCTAAGTTCAACTAGCATATTACTTCCCTCATCCAATTCCATCACCTTCTCTATTCATTCCATATGCGCTTGTATTGGAGTTTATCTTTCATTATACTTAAGAGAAATACATCAGGATTTGAGAGTTCTTTCCATTGTTCAAAACCGAATGTTTCATCGTAATAATGCAATAGCAAAGAGATAATACCACCGTGCCCCACAAGTACCATATTTTCAAAGTTACTGCTAAGCATTTCTTCTACAACCTCTACAATCCGGCGCATCGCTTCATTTCCAGACTCTCCCCCTTCATATTTCAAATCCATGTTTTGGTACGCGGCTTCAAGTTTAACTTGCCAATCGGGAAAAAACTGCGAACTCAATACTCGTTCTTTTAACCGATGATCTGTCTCGATTTTTAATTGATGATTTTCCGCAAACGGCTCGATTGTTTGAACAGCTCGTAAATAGGGACTGGAAACTATTTTATCTACTCTTATATCCGTTAAAAAGTTACACAATTCTTCCGCCTGCAAGAAACCCTTTTCCGTTAAGCTTGCATCAGGCTCCTGTCCGGTTGCTTCACAGTGCCTTATGACATAAATATTTTTATTCATCGTGGTTCACCTTTCATGAGAATCCTCGAGCACATGAACAATGAATGTCACCTGCTCCCCTTCCTACGATCAATGGTATGTTTCTATTTTCCAATAACTCTACACGAATATTAAAAGTGGGTCAAACAGAGAAAAATGAAATCCTTAATGGGAAGCCCGTTGCAATCGTTTGGATGTGATATCCTATTGCTAGACAGACAAGAGTTGACACTTTAAACCATGCATTTCAAAACTGGGAGGCGCTAAGTATGACCCCGGAAGAATCGCTTGCATATGAATCGCGATTCAAACAATATTTTAGGTGAAGAAGCTACTCAGCGGGAAAAAATGAGGTAGAACAGACCAAAAAGGGGATAGAGAAGACCAAGCATGAAGTAGATCGGATAAAACAAGAAGTAGAACAAAGAGAGCATCAGCTTGAGCGGAGAACGAAGGAAGCGGACAGGAAAATAATAAAAGCCAAAGAGGCATCAACCAAAATAGCTCATAAGCTTTTAGCAACTGGGATGAATGGTGATTTCTAGAAACCAAGTGATTGAAATGAAGAAAAACATAAAAGAGATGAATTGAAAGGAAAACAAACCCCCTGGGTTCACAGGGGGGTTGTTCCATCTCCACCCAAAAATCTATTGTATATTCACAGTCGGCACCTTCGCCTTTTCATTTTTCATCTCATTATTGAACAAGTGACATGCAACAAAATGGTTATCGTCCACTTCCTTCCAACTTGGCTTTTTCTTTTTGCAAATCTCCATTGCAAACGGACAACGCGTACGGAAAACACAGCCACTTGGAGGGTTAATCGGACTCGGAAGTTCTCCCCGCAAAATAATTCGTTCTCGGGACGCTTCTACATCCGGGTCGGGTATAGGAATAGCGGATAATAAAGCTTGTGTATAAGGATGAAGCGGTTGTTCATAAAGTGTTTTACTACTTGTCAGTTCTACTAAACGTCCTAAATACATGACCCCAATCCGGTCAGAAATTTGCTTCACCATGGAAAGGTCGTGGGCGATAAACAGGAAAGTAAGCCCTTTCTCTTCCTGCAGTTGTTTTAACAGATTCACAACTTGAGCTTGCACAGAAACATCAAGTGCTGAAATCGGCTCATCAGCGATAATGAAGTCTGGATCTAATGCAAGAGCCCGAGCGATACCAATTCGTTGGCGCTGTCCACCACTAAACTCATGGGGGTAACGATTGGCATGCTCACGGTTCAAGCCAACCACTTCCAGCAATTGATACACCTTTTCATTTTGTTCTCTCTTTCTTTTATACAATTGATGGACTTCCATCGGTTCAGAGATAATTTCCCGCACGGTTGAGCGTGGGTTTAAGGATGCATAAGGATCTTGGAATATCATTTGCATTTGCCGGCGCAGTATAAATAATTCTTTTTCCGTTAATTCATGTACATTGCTATTACCGAATAATACATCGCCTGCCGTCTTCTGATAAAGTCCCATAATTGTCCGCCCGATTGTTGATTTCCCACAGCCCGATTCACCGACTAGTCCAAATGTTTCTCCTTTATTTATATGAAAAGTTACATCATCAACTGCTTTCAGAATGCGATTTTTACCGAGGCTGAAATGTTTCTTCAAATTTTTAATTTCTAATATTTTCTCTTCTGCCATCGCTACTCCCCCTCTCAATTTTTTTCACGTATTAACGGTCTGTAATACCCCCGCCTTTAAACAAGAGGGTAAACCAAGATGTCAAGGTGGGGGATATACAGTCCGTAAATACCTGATTCTGTTGAACTAACATTTAGTGGGGAGGGAAAGAATCCCCCACTGAATGAAGGTTCACTTTATGACTCCGGGCATCATTGATAATGTTTTCGTTTGGGTATTCATCGTTGCTGGAACACCTAGCGGAATACCAATGTTCGGGGAACAATGCCCTATTGCAAATCCACTCATTACTGGGGCGGACAAATCACTTAAATAATGGGAGAGAATGTCTTCTAGATTGCAAGATGGTTTCGTATTTGATTTTACTTGAGTAAAGGAGCCAACAACCACTCCAGCAGCTTGGGTGAGTTTACCAGCGACTTTTAATTGATTCAGCATGGAGTCAATCCGGTAGGGCGGTTCATTCACATCTTCTATAAGTAAAATTTTCCCAGCTGTATCGATTTCATAAGGGGTCCCTAAGGTGCTGGTGAGTAGCGTTAGGTTCCCACCGACCAAATTCCCACTTGCCTCCCCTTCTGCGAGAACTTCTAGCGGTGAGACTTCCTCGCTATATTGCAGGCTGGTCGGTTCAAATAGCTGTGACAAGGATGCAAGGGTTTGCTCATCAATATCTGGTGATGCTAAATCAGAAGCAGGCATTGGACCATGAAATGTGATGAGTCCCGTTTTTTGTTGGATCGCTACATGTAAGTACGTAATATCACTGTAGCCCCAGATGATCTTAGGATGTTGTGCTAGTAAATCATAGTCAAGGGATGAAGCAAGTCTTGGAGTACCATAGCCCCCGCGGGCAAAGATAATTGCTTTTACTTCCTCATCTGCTAACATTTCATTAAAGTCAGCTAACCGCTCCTCATCTGTTCCAGCTAAATAACCGGATACTTTTGCGATATTTCTCCCTACCTTCACCCGAAGACCGAGATTCGTGAAAAAAGGGATCGCTTTTCCTAGGCGCTTCATATTTGGCGGACTTGCCGGGGCGATAATTCCAATGGTATCACCTTTTTGTAACGCTTTTGGCCGTAGCATAGTATACCTTCTTTCTAAAGAATTAAGAACAGGTTTTATTTAAAATATTTCTAGTGTCTTGTAGGATATTGATTTCAGGGTGGGAATGCATTCTCATACCGTGAAAAGTGATAGGGGAATACTGATACGATTAATTAGAGTGTCCCAATCAACTGTAGCAATCAGAATACAAATACTTCAGGTAATTAAAGCGCTTCTCATCAACTGAAGATAGTTGAACGCCAATAGTTTAAGCAATTAGAACAGCCCTCATTGGCCGAAGAAAGCTTAACGTTAACAATTCAAGCGATTAGCGCACCCCTCATCCACCGAAGAAAACTAAACACTAATGATTCAAACGATTAGAAGACCCCTCATCCACCAAAGCAAGCTCAACACTAACGATTCAAGCGATTAGAGCGTCTTTCATCAATAAAGATGAGCAAAACGCTGACGACTCAAGCTTTAAGTGCACCTCCAACTTATAAAATAAGAGCGAGTCTGGGACATAACTTCTTAGTATAGTTATAAATCCGAACGAATGATAAGAAAGAGCATCAACAATCGCTCCGGGAATATACTTCGCGCATCCTTTGGCGGCTGGAGAACCTCGACGCATAGGACGTTAATGTCAGACGTTGCCACATACGAGAGCGTTATTATTCTGCCTCGGGCTAAGCACTAAGGGGGTTTCACCGATGCCGGCCGACGAACAGGGGTTTCTAGTGCCGGCGTTGGTCACAGGACGTGACCGTACTTAGCCGGCCTCCTGCTGGAGTCTCCGCATATTCCCAGAGCTAGTTAGCAGTTTTGTTCGGATTAATTCATATTAGAATCGTTATGTCCCAGCCTCATCCTTTCAATTAAGTGTACTTTATTTCTTCTCCGCATATTTCAGGTCAAAATATCCGACCGGATGGCGCAGAATTCCCTCCACTCCATCTGCTTCAAGTACTACCGTATTGTAATAGCGTAAAGGTGCAGCAATCATTTCGTCAGCTAACATTTTCTCTGCTTCATATAAATACTCCCAGCGCTTTTCTTCATCTGCTTCCGACTTACCTTTCACAATCAAATCATCATATTCGGGATTGGAAAAGCCAGTACGGTTCATATAAGAATCTGTGATGAAACTCTCAAGGAAGTTAATCGGGTCATTGTAATCGTTAATGAATGAACTGCGGGAAAACTGCAGTTCGAGTGCCTGCTGTGCGTCTACAAAGACATTCCATTCGAGGTTCTCCAGGGTAACTTCAACACCCAAGTGTTCCTTAAACATCCCGTGCAATGCTTCTGCCACCGCTTTATTTGTGTCACTTGTATTATAACTTAACGTAATTTCCGGTAATTCTTCATATCCTTCCTCAGCCATCCCTTCCTCGAGTAACTGCTCTGCCAACTCGGGATCAAAGGTAACAAGGTCACCATTTATATCACGGAAATCTTCGCCTGTTGGACTTTGATGACCTGGGTTAATAAACCCGAAAGCTGGCTCCACCCCGTTTTTCACTACAAATTCCGCAATATCATCGCGATTAATTGCATGCGAAAATGCTTGGCGGATTTTCTTATTTTGAAATGGTTCCATTTCGACATTAAATCTAAAAAATTCTAGCCCACCACTCGGTCCGATAAATACATTATCCCCGTCTATCAACTCATCGGATAATTCTGGTGGAATGCTCGCCGTATCCAGCTCACCTGCTTCAAACATCTGATATTGGGTATTTGTATCATTCACCATCGCGAAGTGGATTTGATCCAACTTCACTGCGGCGGCATCCCAATAATATTCATTTTTTGCAAATAGCATTTCTTCATCATGATTCCATTCTTCTAATGTAAAGGGACCATTTCCTACAAAGGTTTCCGCCTCGGCATGCCAATTCGGATCAGACCCAGCTACCTGCTGGTTGATTGGGAAAAATGCCGGATTCGTCAGTAAATCAAGAAAAAAACCTGTCGGTTGCGCGAGCACGACTTCAAGTGTCTTTTCATCGACCGCGCTAACTTTTACATCATCAACCGAGCCTTCCCCACTGTTATATTCTTCAGCCCCCTCAATGAAATAGGCTAAGAATGCTGCCGGTGAAGCAGTTTCTGGATCAAGCATATATTTCCATGCATATTCAAAATCCGCTGCGACAACCGGGTCACCATTCGACCAACTCGCTTCTTCTCGTAAATAGAACGTGTATGTCAGTCCATCATCCGAAATATCCCAGCTTTCTGCTGTCCCAGGACCTGGTAGGTGTTCCTCATCTAAGCGGGTCAACCCTTCCATTAAGTTATTAAGCGGGTCCCAAGATACCTCGTCAAAGCCAATCGATGGATCTAGTGAAGCTGGCTCCGTTCCGTTATTCAATCGCAATACATTTTCACCAAGGGTTATTTCCTCTTCCGTAGTCTCCTGTTCCCCCTCTTGTTCCCCTGTTTCCTCCTCTTCATCTACCTGTTCCTTTGGCTCAGCTTCCCCTTCCGGATCCTCTGTCGCCGTACAAGCTGCTAGGAAAAACACAATAAATACCGCTGATAGAAAGATGAGTAGCTTTTTCATTCATATCCCCCTAAATGTTTATTTATTCTTGGCAGTAGCGGCCAGCAATTTCTTCGCCCGAACATCCTGCAGCCAGCAATCTACCACATGGGAATCACTTAGCCTCGCAGTTTTCGGGTATACTTTATCACACACTTCCATGGCAAACGGACACCTTGCTGTAAAAGGACATCCCCGCGGAGGTGAGAAAAGATCTGGTGGTGTTCCTTCAATTGGCTGCAATTTTTCTTTGGCATCCAGGCGTGGAACCGAGTGGAGCAACCCTTTCGTATACGGATGCTTCGGGTTATAAAACACTTCCCGCTTTGTACCTGTCTCGATAATCTTACCAGCATACATAACAGCAACCCTGTCGGCAATTTTTGCAACAACCCCAAGGTCATGGGTAATGAGAATAATTGAAATACCGGTTACTTCCTGTATTTTTTCAAACAGCTCTAAGATCTGCGCCTGAATCGTTACATCAAGGGCTGTCGTCGGTTCGTCGGCAATAAGAAGCTCCGGTTCACAGATGAGGGCAATCGCAATAACAATCCGCTGCCGCATGCCACCGCTGAATTGGTGTGGGTATTGTTTCAGTCGTTCTTCCGGATTCGGAATCCCGACAAGCTTCAACATCTCTAATGCTCGCTTTTCCGCTTCCTTGTCCGATAAACGATGATGCTGTTTCACTCCCTCTTTCAACTGGGTGCCAATTGTTAAGGTCGGATTCAAAGCGGTCATCGGATCTTGAAAAATCATCGATATATCCACACCGCGAATCGCCCGCATTTTCTTTTCTCTTAATCTCGTTAAATCTTTATTTTTAAACAAAATCCTTCCGCCGGTAATTTTGCCAGGAGGATTTGGAATGAGTCCCATCACGGCATTCACGGTAACACTTTTTCCACAGCCCGATTCTCCGACGATCGCGAGCGTTTCCCCTTTATTCAGATGAAAGTCTACGCCCCTTACAGCTTGGACGGTACCACCGTAAGTTGTGAAGGTGACGTGCAGATTATGGACTTCGAGAATTTTTTCCATCCCTTCACCTACTTTCTCAATTTCGGGTCTAAGGCATCTTGTAATCCGTCACCTAATACGTTAAAAGCAAACATCGTAAGCGAAATGAAAAATGCAGGGAAAAATAAAGTCCACCAGTTCCCGGAAAGGATAGCACCGAGGGAATCACTTGCCATCACGCCCCAACTCGCATTCGGTGAAGATATGCCAAGTCCGATAAAACTTAAGAACGCTTCTGCAAATATGGCGGATGGTACCGTCAATGTCATTTGCACGATAATCGGCCCCATCGTGTTCGGCAAGAGACCTCTCCTAATGATTCTTGATTGCTTCGTACCGAATGATTGGGAGGCGAGAATATACTCATAATTCTTAATCTGCATGACCTGTCCTCGTACGATCCGTGCCATCCCGACCCAACCAGTGACGGTAAGGGCAATAATAATCGTCGTTAAACTTGGTCCCATTACAACGAGTAATAAAATAACAACTAATAAATACGGGATCCCGTAAAGGATTTCAATAATGCGCATCATTATATTATCTGTGCGCCCACCCTTATAGCCGGATATACCTCCCCAAATAATGCCTATCGTGACATCAATTAAAGCCGCCATAAAGCCCACGAATAAAGAAATCCTTGCCCCTTGCCAAGTTCGCGTGAATATATCCCGACCAGCATTGTCTGTCCCAAACCAATGCTTAGCAGACGGTGGCTGGTACTGCTCTGCTAACACGCCCATATTTGCTTCATAAGGTGAAAAAATTGGACCAAAAATCGCTAAGGATACCAAGACGATAATAAATGCCATGCCAGACATAGCTAAGTAATTTTTTCTTAATCTTCGCCAGGCATCTTTCCAATAGGAAAGGGAGGGCCTCGCCAATTGTTCTTGTTCCTTTATATTCTTTTTGCGCCAGGTAAACCATTCATCTGGTATTTGGTCGTTTGTAAAATCACGGGGATGTTGGTTGTGCATCTTGCTACTCCCCTTCCTTCTTGTTTACTTTGATTCTTGGATCTAGTATTCCATAGGCGATATCAACGAGAAATAGCATAATGATAAGAAATGAACTGTAAAATACAGTCGTACCCATAATGACAGGAAAGTCACGATGGTTGATACTTTCCACGAAATACTTTCCCATTCCCGGAATGGCAAAGATTTGTTCAATAACAAAGGATCCGGTCATGATTCCAACGAGTAATGTTCCCATAATCGTAATAACCGGCATGAGTGCATTCCGGAGCGCATGTTTCACGATAATTTTACAGGGTGCCAATCCTTTGGCTGTTGCCATTTTTATATAATCCTGTGTCAATACCTCTAACATGGTTGATCTCGTGAGTCTTGCGATAATTGCCATCGGACCAGTTGCGAGTGCCAATACTGGGAGGACCATATACATCGGCCCTTGCCAAGTCGCGACAGGGAAAATGTCCCAGTTAACTGCTAGCTGCTGGATTAATAGGGTAGCGAGAATGAAGTTCGGGATAGAGATTCCGAGAACGGCAATCCCCATCACAACATAATCGATGATTCGATTATGCCGAAGGGCCGCCAGTATCCCGATTGCAATTCCGGAAATAAGTGCAACAATAATTGTCACAAGTCCGAGTTCTGCAGAGATGGGAAACCCCCTTCCTAATAAGTCATTTACCGTCTGATTCGGCTGCTTGATGGACGGACCGAACTCTAAGGTGATGATTGATTTTAAATAAAGGACATACTGAATAGGTATAGGCTGATCGAGGTTATAATGCCTTTCCAAGTTTTGCTGGACGATTTCATTCGAGCTGCTTTCACTGTTGAACGGGGAACCTGGAACTGACACCATTAATACAAAGGTTAAAGTAATGATGATCCATAACGTGAATATCATGATGAGCAATTTCTTTAAAATGTATTTGAACATGGCTCCAACTCCTGTAAAAATGCTAGGCGCTAGTTTTGTCTAATACACTATATGCTTGTACTTTCATATAAATGAATGCTTGTTTTAAGCGAGCCAGCAATTCCGTTTATCAAGAGCGTTTTGGGGAAAAATATAACTATAGACTTTTTAGGAGGGTGTAAAAGATGTCACATGTACAACATCAAGAATTGATCGAGACACTGCATGAATGCGTGATGGCATGTAACCATTGTTTTGATGCATGCTTGAAGGAAGAAGACGTGAAGATGATGGCGGAGTGCATCCGCTTGGACAGCGAATGCGCGGAAATCTGCGCTTACTTTGAACAAGCTTTGGCACGGAACACGCCGTTCGTAGCTGAACTCGCTACCCTATGCGCGCAAGTGTGTGAAGCTTGTGGAAATGAGTGCAAGAAGCATGATCACGAACACTGTCAGAAATGTGCGGAAGCTTGTTTCAAATGTGCAGAAACTTGTAAAAAGGTTGCATAAGCAAAAAAATGCTGGAGGTATAGGCACTAAACCTGTCCTCCAGTTATTTTATCTTTTTAGTTCTTATATATTTAAAATGTTTATTACACCAAAGGATGGCTAACTGTTTTAGGCTACGAAGGTTGAGCGATTATACTAAGTTTTATTTTTCACCTGTTTTATTAAGCACCAAAAGTTAGGTGGTTCCTCAAACTCAATTGTTTTGAGTTTTTCTGTTATTTTTGTTTTAATTTCTTGCTCTAGATCCTCGCGTTCTTGATAAGTAGTATTCCTTAAAGCTTTCTTTATTTTAAATTCAAAATTATTTATTACGTTTTCTATTTCCTCATTATTAAACATAATAACACTCCTCTTCACTGATTTCTTAATATTTCCTTGAGTCTCTTGAGTGCTTTTCTATGTTGGTTCGAAATGTTTTGAGGACTTGTTTTGAATAGAGATGAGATTTCTTGTAATGAAAGTCCATTCAAATAAATTAACTCTAGTATTTGCAGTTGTTTAGATGTAATTTTTTCTAATGCTGAAATTAAACATTCATTTCCTACTTGATCTTTCAATGTAAAACCATAAATGGAGTCAAAATCTTTATGAGTGGTTGATTCTATGAGGTCTTTTCCAACTATTGAATTACTGCTATCACCATATGAAACAGGATTATCAAGAATTAATAAGGAGTTATTTTTATATCTGTTTATCCTTTTGTCATAATCGATACTATAGAAGTGAATTAAATTACTAGTATATTTAATTACCTTTACTTTTTTGCAATGTTCTTTAAATGCATTGTTAACTTCTTTTTTATTTCTTTCTGTCGGGTTGTCTAAAGCTTTTTGTAGGAGCTTGTAATTTGCACCATGAGATAGAAAACTTTCTAATAGGCGTTCAGAATACTCTAACATATGGGAATCCTGTGTTTTGCAATCTTCTTTCTTCAAAATAAAACCCCCTTCATATTTTTTCCTATATCTATACAAAGAGATTTATAATTCATATTATAAACCAAAAAGAACGAATGTTCTAGTTTGTTTTTTGAAATTTTTATCACTTTATACAGTAATAGACAATATCGAAAGGAGAAAAGGCATGATGACACCTGAAGATGTACCTGTTTGGGTATCTATAATTGGGAACTTCGGCTTCCCAATTGCAATAACTGTATATTTATTTATGCGATTTGAGCGGAAACTTGGGGATTTAGAAAAGGTTATAACTAATCTATCTGAGACAATTAAAACATTGACTAACAGACAATAATTAACTTTTAAAATGTGGTTTACTTTTTTATAAAATATTCTCTTTCTATTAACAGATGTACATCTAATAAATATTCAAAAAGGAGAGATGTAAACAGGCTCATAGTTTACCTGTATTCATAAGACCGGCACACAGGCTTATTACGTAACAACAGCAACTGGTTCGTATATTGTTCAAGTTGAAAGGTTCGTTGATGGTTTATTTGTAGTGAAAAGGAGTTTTCGAGCATCTGGTCATGACGGTGCTATTAGTCACCTACAACCCAAAACTATTTTTGGATGGGTGTATATAGCAACGAAATTTGAGCGTATAACACACTAAAGGTAGTGAATGATTCTTTTAAATTAAGCCCCCCTAACAATTTCAATATCATAATAGAATTCTTCTTAGAAAACGATAAAACCTATAGTGTAAATGTTAAAAATTCAGAAAGGGAAGATAAAAAATGGCACAACCTAGATTTGTTGTAAATCGTATGGGACGAACAATCAATGTGTATAATTACAGCGGTAATATTGGAGGAAGGATTTTAAATAATGAATGCTATGTAACTCGTGGAGACATAGATGGTACATGGAGCACAGATATTTATTATTATAATGCAGCGGCAGGAGGATGGAAAACTGGGCAAGTTTCATATGAAGACACTTCCGCAAATAATGCGTATAGCATAGCTAACGCAGAGGCAACATCAAGTAGCGGGGCAACATTTTTAATCAGGTCAGGTAGAAGGTGCAGAATTTATCAAGGTACGATATGGATTGATAGTATTTACGGGGCTAACGGTGACCGCATAAATACGAGCGGTCTTTCTTATGCTGGTATGACTTATCCAGACCGACTATCAATAAGGTCATACAGAAAAAATGGTCAATGGTTTGTAAAAAGTAATTTATGGTGTGATACTGACATTTTGTTTGGATACCCTACCGTGCCAACTGTTTATTCATCAAAAATGCCTTGATGAATAATAATATTGATATAAACTGGAAAGAGCGTTTACAAGACGTTCCTTCCGGTTTTATTGATAATTAATAGCTTAATTACTAGTGAAAAGGTTTGACTGACCGTGGAAATTAATTGAGTTATTCTCATGGGGGATTAAGTATAAACAAATTCTAACTTACTATTGTTTAAATAAAAAAGGTAGGCGATTGCCTCCTAATTAAGTTTAACTTGTCGTTGTTTTGATTTATTTTTTTCATCATATTGGTATTTTTTCTTTACCTTTGTCACTTCATTCTATTCGTCAAGACTTTAAAAGTTAGACAACGCCTTTATCATTCTTTGTTTTCTTTCTTCTACTGTTTCTGGATCAGCTGAAAATGTTAATTCTCCAATTTCGGCTATTTCATTTAATTTATTGACCTCTTCTTCATTATTAGATAAGGCTGCGAAATGTTTTGCATAAGCTGCTGAACTTGTTAGCAAATGAAAGTCATAATCATATTTAGAAGCAGCTCCACCTAATGAATCACTCTGTAAGTTGTTTAGAAGATCTTTTATATACTCATTAACATTATAATACTCGGGTGCTGCCAAGATATACTCATTAGTATCTGTGTCTGTTTTAATTATCTCCTTTTTGTTCCTATTTTTAATTGCCAGCTCAAAATGATCCTGCACTATTTTCCCATGCTGTTCTGCAGATACATTACTGTTATTATCATTAAGAAGTACTTCTGTAATAAGAAAATAGACACTAATAAAACAGAAAGACATTCCAAACAGTACTAATATAGGTTTTTTTACAAATTTTAATATTGTTTTCATGTTACCCCCCTCGTATATCTTATTTAAAACTTACCATATTCTAATTTAAAATACAATTTTTTATTTCAAACTTCTATTTGAAGATGTGTTGGTCGTACTTTTAACCTTAGCAAAAATGGGTTCTTTTTTCATTTATTTGATGAATTTTATTTTTAACTTGACTTAAATGCTTGATGTACCTATCTTAGAAGGCTAGTAGGGATTTTCTATGAATACTCAGGATATATAGTAAACTCATTCTAGCAAGGTTTAATTGCTTTGCGATTTGTGTCATGGTTAATAGTTGTTTTTCCAAATGAATCACTCCGGGTTTAGGGAATGGAATATAAATTCCTTTTGATATAATTCGATATATGTTAAAGAAATGCCTTTTTTAGCTTTTCAACAAAATGGATTAAGTCGTGGGAGAGGGAGTATTTTTACTCTTTTTTTATTTGATTCTATGTTTTTAAAAAATTGAAAGAGGTATAGTGCTCTAGTGGTTTTGTTTGAATATTCTTTCCACTGAGGGAGAGTGATGTATGAAAAAGTACATTTTGAACTCTACGGTCGGTATATTGTGTGGAACTGTTATAGGTTTCTTTCTGTATGGTTTTTTGACAAAGGAACAGTCTGAGTGGAGTATTTTAATAGGTTTAATACTAGGTACGGTTATTGCTGCACTTGTCAGTAGAATTTATTTCAAAAGACTGTATTCGAAATGACTTGGCATTTGTTAAAAAATAAGGAAGCGATATTGTGGTTAAAAAGCTATGACATTGTTTGCTGTATTACTGGTTTTGTTACTTCCGTTAAACAATATACAAAATGGGGTTTCAGCTTCGGAAAAATTTGAATGTCAGGGTGGAGATTGTATAGCAAAACCTGGATCAAATGTTACTCAAAAGAATTTAATAATATTTTAAACAAGGTTAAGAAAACTGACGAGTACAAAAAACTGTCCAAGGAGACAATAATAAATGAATTACCTAAAAAGGATATTGTGATTCATAAAGAGGATTATAGAGTAGTGGTTAGCTTTATTATAGGAGAAAGAGTAGGGCCGACAATTTGGCTTATATTGAATTACTATATGATTTGGATCAAAACACAGTTGAAGCTTATAAATTGCTCTATGGTGAAGAAAAAGATAATGGATTAATAAATATAAGAATGAAGGTAAATGGGGAAAAAGTATTTTCAATGGATATTAATGAAAACGGGGAAATAATTGAAGACGGCCAAGTTATAAGCTAAGAAGCTTTTTATGAAAAGGTCGTAGGTGGTCAAGGCGACGGTTATACAACTTTTGGTTGGCGTGAATGGGCTGTTGGTGCTTTATGTGGAGCAGGTGAAGGTGCCGGATGCTATCCGTTAGCAGTGAGCTTTAGAGATAACAACTGGTATAGGTGGTTTATCACTTGCTACAGTATGTGGTTTGATTGGTTCATTGGGATGTACTGCAGCTACGAAGAAGATTTGTGGTTAAATTAAAATCTTTAGAAGGGTAGCAAAATGCTACTCTTTTTCTTTCTTTTCGTAATGGTTGAATTATATTGACTTTGAAAAGGGAGGGGTGTAAATGATTAAACGTAATTTATATTGTTCTGTTTGCGGAAGAGAAGTAGAAGGCGATGAAGAAATTTATGCAAAGATGAAAGCTCCAGAAAAAACAGCTATGGTAGAAATTAAAGCATATTTGAAAAAAAATAGCGAAATAATTTGTAAAGATTGTTATAAAAATAATTTAAAAATCAAAGGATCTTAAATTGAAAAGAGTAGTGGTTGCTACTCTTTTTTATTTTCTGTATATTCCGATGTAAAGTATGCTTATGCTTGGGGGTGGGTAGGTAGTAAAAATGAAGGGCATTATAATTTTAAAGTTAGAAATAGAAGTTTGAATTTGTATAGTGTAAATGGAAGAAGGATTGGTTCTGTTGCAGCGGGACAACAAATTGCAATCAAGTCATCTAGTCCTACAACTGGTGTCCACAATCCCCAATGGCTACAGATAAACTACGCTAGTAAGACTAGTGGAGGTTGGGATCAAATAAGCGCTGATGATGCTAGTTATGGATTTATAGACACTGGACTTGCATATGGTTCTCGTTGGAATTCGATACCATGCGATGCTCTGTGGTCACCACATTTTTAATAAAAGAGTTAACTTCAAGAATTAAATAAAATTAACGCTCAGAGAATAATTAAGTAACCTCTGAGCGTTCGTTATGTTTAATTACTTATCAAGTTATGGCTTCCTTCCAAGGTTTTCGAGGCTTTAAAATACATATCGTGGATAATATCTCCATCATTAACAAATATCCCGCCATCTTGAAATAAATGGTGAGAAATATCATATAATATACGATGTGCATCCACTATTTTTAGAACATCTCTTTGTTCTACCCCTTCTTCACAAAGTTTTATTACCATATTTAAGTCATCAAGCAAGGGCTGATGATCAGATACTTGATGTGTTATAGTTTCTAGCTTTTCACGAGTATAATAACAATTGCTTACTTCTAAAGCATCCCATTTTGAATCGCTTGGGTTAATTAAATTTTTATATAAATCGTTCGCAACGGTACCTGTTAACAATAGTGATAAATCTATGATTGTGTCACTCATTTTATCCATCTCTTCTTCGGATAAACTCTGATACAACTCTTCTCTTATCTTGTACCTTTCCTTCGCTGTCATGGTGGGTTTCAATACATAAGGGTCAACCGATTCGACTAAATTAACAATATCATATTCCGATGATTCAGAATAACCCTCTTGTGGAGAAACTTGTTGTGCGTCTGGATTTTTATCCGTATTAGTTGCAACATTGGGTTCTTCAGTCTCAGGCTTGTCGTCTGGATTTTCTTGTGTATCTTCTTCACAAGCTATTAAACCAACTGATATGCCTATAATAACAAAAAGAAGAAATAACCCATTTTTTTCCAAACCTATCAACTCCTAATTTGGAAAATAACCTTGTGGAAATAGAATTAATTATAATTATATTCCCTATATACCACTGTTTCAATATTTATTCCTTAAATTAATATATAGCATATATGCCTAACATCAAACAATTACCAATCAGACCATACAGTCGATGCGTCAACCATCCTTGATATGCGAACCGCACAGCTTCTCCGCGATAATGGATATGGGATTATCGGGCGTTGCTTAACAGATACGGTAGGCGGCGTTCATTCAAAATTTATCGTGTCTTCAACTTGGTCAGTCAAATCGTTGTAATGAATCATAAAACTTCTCGACGGACTTGCTAAATTTTCATTCCAAAACTGTAAAATGTTTGCATAGACAAAAAATACTGGAAGACAGGTATGAAACCTATCCTCCAGCATTTTTATTTCTACAACTATTAAATTGAATGCTACTTCCGAAGTGCTGCGAGATATGCATCCCGTTTATTCACTTCAAATCTGCCGCTAGACTTCGACATAACTACCGCAGCCAACGCATTTCCAAGAACATTCACCACAGTACGTCCCATATCAAGCAGTCTGTCCACACCAGCAATGAAAGCTAGTCCTTCTAACGGAATTCCAACTGTTCCAAGTGTTGCCAAGAGAACAACAAACGAAACACCGGGGACACCAGCAATCCCGTTCGATGTAATCATTAATACTAAGACTAATGTAACTTGTTCTATGATACTTAAATCTATTCCATATAACTGCGCTATAAAGATAGCCGCAATCGCCTGATATAATGTAGAACCATCCAAGTTAAACGAATAACCGGTTGGAATAACAAAAGAAACAATGTCTTTTGGACATCCTGTCTTCTCCAGTTTCTCCATCAGTTTTGGTAAAACAGTCTCGGAACTTGAAGTAGAGTATGCCAAAAGCAATTCTTCTTTCAATACTTTTATAATATTAATAATGCTCGAACCTACCACTTTCGCAATTGTCCCTAGGACAACTAAAACAAAGAAAATCATTGCCCCGTATACAAGGAGCATTAACTTACCTAAGGGAATTAATGATTCTAAACCGAATTTAGAAACAGATACACCGATTAATCCAAATACACCAACCGGAGCAAATTTCATAATGAAATTTGTCACCCAGAACATAGCGTCTGCCGTGCCTTGGAAAAATGCGAGTACAGGTTTACCTCTTTCACCAATTGCCGCCACACCTAATCCAAACAATACAGAGAAGAAAATAACGGGCAACATATCCCCTTCTGCCATTGATTGGATAATGTTACTAGGCACAATACCTACAATGACATCCATAATCCCTTCATTCTGCACACTTTCAGATGTCTCAACATACTCATTGATTTCAGTTTTAGCAAGGGAAGACATATCGATCCCTTTACCAGGCTGAAAAATGTTTGCTGCTGCCAGTCCGACTACAATAGCAACAAGGGAAACAACTTGGAAATAAATCATCGTTTTTGCTCCAAGTTTTCCTAATTGTTTTAAGTCTCCTGTTCCGGCCACACCGACGATTAGTGTAGAAATAATAATCGGAACGACAATCATGCGGATCATATTAAGAAATATTGTCCCAAGCGGCTGTAAATAAGTTTCCACCGCAGGATTTCCATAAAAAATAGCCCCTACAATAATCCCAAGGACTAATCCAATCAGAATTTGATATGCTAAAGGAATTTTTATTTTTCTTTTCATATATTCACCTCTTTATTTCTGTTAAACCCACTAGACCGTAATAGCAGCAATTAAAAAACGTTAAACTAGCCCTTTATACCATATTAGAGAAAGAAGATAAAAAAATATACTTTGTAAATATACTACAATTTTAGTCAATTATCAACATTTTTCATGTAGGTTTGCGATGTACCATTTCTTTCCATTTTTTTAGTTTTATTGAAAAAATATAAAAATGAAGTTTGCTTGTCAAGATGTTAAGAAATTTTGATTTCAAAAAGTATATAAAGCATGTATATTATGATCTAATACATTTAGATAATTAATCTTCAGAAAGTAGATTCTCCTTAAAGGGTCGGATAGAATGGGTAATGAAAAATTATGATAGTAGACAATGATCTTGATATGTTAGAGGTTCTCGGTCTTTACCTGAAAAAAGAAGGGTTTATTGTGGCGACGACTCGTCATGGCCGCTCGACGATAGAAATTATTAAAAATAAACAACCCGATTTAATATCATATTAGATGTAACTTCTGCCCCATATAGATGGCTTTGAATTATGTCAAATGGTACGAAAAGAGACAGATATTCCAATCCTTTTCATCAGTTCGAAAGGCGGGGATACAGATCTAATCACTCTTACGTATCCTATTGCCCCCCTAAATATATAAATGCAACAAAATAGTCCACTCCCATATTTCAGGCGTGAACTATCTAAGTCTTAAAGTATATTATCTAACTAATATTCTAGAAAATTTACATATCGTACGTCCATGATTCATATCCAATACCAGGGAATAATTTCCAAAGATCGATTTCTTTTGTTACCATATATTCATGTATTCTAATTTCTCCCGCGGGATAGAGTTAAATCCAGTTAGAAGGTCGTGTTTTTATGAAGAGAATATTTACTTTGCGGTACTTATGTTTTGCTTTATTGTGTGCTTTATGTACATCTATAATTTTAAGTATGATAACTCTTTCGCTATCTACCTTTTCTTTGATTGGTACTCTTTACTTAACTCTTTACTTAACTTTTTTTATTTGATCTTTTCCTTGATTTTTACAGCACCAGTTCAGTTTGTATTGAACATAAAACCTAAGAGATTCAATATACTTTACCTCTTAATCTATGCAACTATCGCGTTTATTGCTACAGCATTCGCTATGATACTTTTGGGAGAAAAGCCTTTTAGTATGTTATCTCATTATATATTTAGTACTCTAGCCGCCATTTTATTTTGGTTTTTTGATTCAATTCTACTTCAAAAAGAATAGATATTTAAATAAAAGAAAACGTAAACTCAAATATAAACCAATTACCAGAGCTTCGTACCACAGACAAAAAAGTATGCTCATGTTGTTTCTCATACGGTTCAAATGACGTAATCTATTCGAACTGGTGAGAAGAAGAGAAGCTTTAGTCGGGAAACAAGAACACTCTTGCATAAAAAAACATACGCAGAATGAAATGGGCACCCTCTAACTAGGTGCCCTATTCTTTTTTACTTTAACGCTTCCTACTCAAATCAATAGAAGCGGTGCTAAATAAATAAAAAATATGAGAACCATTGGGTACAATACGAGTTTTATGATAGAATCCCCTTTAATCCGAAGCACATCAAGCGGGTTCTTTGCCGGCGCATGAATCCAGTTAGCAAGACGTTCCCATTTACTCCTCTTTAACGGAATATCCGGTACTTCCACATGGAACTCATCCAATTTACTTTTAAGTTCATCTGGAAATTCATTTTTACTCATTCTCCTACCTCCAACATTTCCCTTAATTTCTTCAACAAAACATGTAGACGTGATTTTACTGTTCCTAAAGGGATTCCAAGAATCTCGGAAATATCCTTTTGGGTTAAATCGTGATAGTAGGTTAGTAAAATAACTGCCCGCTGTTCAGATGGTAATTGTTGAATTGCCGCTTGTATCGTTAATCTATCTTCCGTCGAGACGTTATCTGTTTGATTTTGTATATACAAGAACGGCAATAATTTCTTCATCCGGTTACGTTTGTTCAAGCGGTTGATCATAAGCTGATAAGCCATTCGGAATAAATAGGTTTTAATGCTCGATTTTCTCTCATCAAAGCGTCCCCGATATTTGGAAAATTGGACAAAGGTATCTTGTACAAGATCGAGACTCATTTGCTCATCTTGACAATATCTATAGACGAATTGATAGATCGCAGTTTTATAAGTCGCAAAAAGCGCTTCTGCCGAATACGGATCTTGCTTCTCCATACAAGAATCTATTTCCTTATTCAAATTCATCGGACCACCGCTCTTTAATTCCTTTAAAGACATATGCAATTCTGGTGACGAACCAAGTCAATGTGATTAGAGAAAACACAAAGGTTTGATGAATAAAAAATTGTATCCAAGGGCTATCTATATTATCGCCACGTAGCAAAAATACGAATAAACCTGTTATACATAAAAATGTATAAGCTGCAGCGATAATAATCACATAATCCCATCTCGTCCACTGGAAATAAATATCCGATTTTTTAAAATCAATATTACCCAATTTGTTTCGAACTACCTTTTTATTCATTGTAGCAATGATTATAACAAAAACCGTTCCTAGAACTGCTGCTACAACACTGCTTATTAACCAGCCTAACGCAATCGATTATCAAACTCCTTTTCTTCCTTTACTCACTTATACAATGATTAGGATGAAAAGGTTCAATTGTTTTTTAACTTTTTAACGATAATTTCTTATTCTCCAAACGATACTCACAATCCGCAACATGTTCAATAAAGGTGTGGTCATGCGACACAAGCAGAACAGTTCCCTCGTAACCTTTTAAAAATCGTTCCAATGCTTCAATACAAAACACATCAAGAAAGTTTGTCGGTTCGTCCAGTATCAATAGATTGTATCTGCCTAAAAACAACTGACAAAGTACTAAACGAGTTGCTTCTCCCCCACTCAGCTCTCTGATATTTTTCTTCAAATCATTACCTGTAAAGCTCATGGCATGCAGAACGGAGCGAATTTTACTTTCTGCGTGGTCACTACGATCTTTCATATAATCAAGGACTGTTTCATCTTTCGTAAATTTATAATCCAGCTGCTCATAAACTCCGATTACAGCTTTCGGAGAGATGGTCAGCCCCTCGCCTTGATTCATTATATGTCGGAGTAACGTTGTTTTTCCTGAACCGTTCTTTCCTGTGATTGCAATCGTCTTACCAAGCGGGAATTGAAAACTTGCTTCCTCAAGTAATGCCTTCTCCCCTACCTGCAGGTTCAAGCGGTCTGCCATGATTGGAAATCTATTATGAAGTTCGAGTGCTTTCGACTGGTGAAAACGGATGATTTTCTCTTCTTTTGGTGCTTCCACCTCATCCAGTTGTTCCGCCCTTTTTTCCAGTGCTTTTGCTGCTCGCTCAACAGATTTTTGACTTGTTCCCTTTGATTTCGTCTCAAACATCCGGTTCGCCTTCGCTCTTGTTTCCTTTTTAGACTTTTGGCCACTCGCCTCGGTTATTTTCTCTGCCTTCTTCATCTTTTCTCGAGCAGCTTTCATTAAACGTGACTTCTCTTTTTGATACTTTTCATGTTCTTCTGCTTGCTGATCTCTTTCCAGCTCTTTTTGCGCGGTATAGTTCAAGTAATTTCCTGCATACTCCTTTACTCTACCATCCTCGACTTCCCAAATTTTGTTCACCAATTGGTCCAGCACATAACGGTCGTGGCTTACGAGGACTAGAGCACCATAGTAGTAAGTTAATTCATCGATTAAAAACTGGGTCCCATCCGCATCAAGATGTGTCGTCGGTTCATCCAGAAGTAAGCCTTCATGATAATCAGAAAAGATTTGCGCAAGTTTCAATCTCGTTTGCTCTCCACCGCTGAAGTTATCAAGCGAAGTTTCCGGGATCGCTAATTTCCCGATTAATTCATAATCAATCGCACTTTTTTCTGGCGCCGACAATTGATCAAAATAGGCAAAATCTGCATGATGATGCACCTTTCCACGTGTTGGCTGAATCATCCCAGCCAAGAGCTTTAATAACGTACTCTTACCTGCACCATTCTTCCCAACAATACCGATTCGGTCAAACTGGTGAATTGCTAATCGTTCAATCTCTATTATCGTTTGATCAAAATAAGTTAACGCTATATTTTCTAATTCAAAGCATATTTTTTCCATCTCTGCTACCTCCCGAAATAGTTAAATTTCGTATCGATAGCTAGGATCGATACGAGCTCAAGTCTAATGCGAGCTCGTATTAAAAGAATAATAACATTTGCATTTGGTTTTCCTCCTCCTCTTTCATTTTCTGTTAAAAAAGGGCACAAAAAAAGAAGGCAGAATAAGCCGCCTTCCTCATTAAAACAGAGTAAGATTAAAAATGAAGTTGATTAAAAAAGGACAGACTAATCCCGTTTACCCTGCACAAACAAGCAGAGTCTTTGAACGTATTTAGTTACTGGTTCAAAGTTTGGAATCGTAGTCTCATTTTCTAATCATCCTTCTTAACGTTTAATTTTATACTAATCATTATACCTTTTTTCTAGAAATAATCAACTATCTAAAAGTTATGAGAGTTCTCACATCTAATCTAACGCTTGTTGCAGATCCTCCATTAAATCCTTTACATCTTCTAAACCAACTGAAAGACGAATCAAACCATCTTCTATCCCTAATTCAATTCTTCGCTCTCTCGGGATAGAGGCGTGTGTCATCTTTGCTGGAAGTGAAATAAGGCTTTCGACAGCTCCCAGACTCTCAGCAAGAGTGAAATATCTTACTTTATTAAGAACTTCCATTGCTTTTTCTTCATTGTCTACCGTAAAGGATACCATCCCGCCGAAACCACCTGATTGCTTGGCATGAATTTCACGGTTCGGATGCTCTGGTAAACCTGGATAGTACACGTTTCCAACTTGTGGATGGTTTACAAGAAATTCAACAATTTCACTCGTATTACTTTCGATTTCTTCCATTCTAACTCCTAATGTTCGGATTCCTCGAATCAGCAACCAACTATCATGAGGAGCTAGAACACCACCGGTCGCATTTTGAATAAAATGTACTGCTTCACCAAGCTCTTCGTCGTCTACTACTACTAGACCCGCTACAAGATCGCTATGGCCTCCTAAATATTTCGTTGCACTATGGATGACAATGTTTGCTCCATGATCAATTGGCGATTGCCAATATGGCGTATGGAATGTATTATCAACAATTAATGTTAAGTTATTTCCTTTTGCAATATCCGCTAACGCTTCAATATCCGTTATTTTCAACAATGGATTTGTCGGTGTTTCTATAAAAATAGCTTTTGTCTCCGGGCGAATGTTTTCTTTAACTTCGTCCAAATTACTTGAATCTGTGAAGGTTACATCGATGTTCCGGTTATTTAAGATCTTTGTCATGTAGCGATAAGTTCCGCCATATACATCATCAGTAATCAGGATATGATCTCCCGATTGAAATAGATCCATTACCGCTGCAATTGCAGCCATTCCAGAAGCAAAAGCAAAGCCACGCTTCCCTTTTTCCAGATCAGCAATAAGTGTTTCTAAAGCCTCTCGCGTAGGGTTTCCCGTCCGTGAATATTCATAAGTAAAATTACCGACACCATTTTGCTTAAATGTGCTTGCCTGATAAATCGGCGGCGACATCGCGCCAACATTTTTATCAATAGCTGCTCCACCGTGAATTAATTGCGTTTTCTTTCTCATCTTATTCTATCCCTCCTTAGAATGAAACTTCATTCAGTGGGGGTTTCGATGCACTGGACGTGCTAGTGTCGACATTGCGACAAGACGTCGCGTATTTAGTCGACGGCCCTTCTCCCACTGAATTCGCTTTCGTGAATCAGGGTGGTAGCGTCCGCCTAAATAAATTTGATTAACCTCTTCCTTTTGATGCGGAAGTGTTACGGACGTTTTCCCCGCGATAGATTCCCGTACTCAAGTAGCGTTCACTACTGTCCGGAAAAATAGTTACGATATTTGTTCCAGGCTCCGCGATTTCTGCTTCTTTTAAAGCAGCTTCTACTACAGCACCGGAAGAACTGCCAACGAGTAATCCTTCATATTTTGCTATCTCAGCTAATCGGGCAAATGCTTGTTCGTCGGTAACCGTATAAATTTTGTCAAATAGACTCCGGTCCATAATGTCTGGTATGAATTCTACTCCTATTCCCTCTATTTTATGGGGACCCGGGTCACCCCCATTTAAAATGGATCCTTGAGGTTCCACAATTACTGTCTTTACTTGTGGCTGCTTTTCTTTTAGATAACGTGCCACGCCAGTAAACGTCCCACCCGAACCGGCACCAGCAATAAAAATATCAACTCTTCCATCTAAGTCAGCTATAATTTCCGGCCCAAGTGTATCATAATAGGTGTTTGGATTATCTTTATTATAAAATTGATTAGGAATATAGGCGCCCGGACGAACGCTTGCAAGTTGTTGCGCCTTTTCTATTGCATAGGCCATCCCAAACTCTGTCGGTGTATTGATTACTTCAGCGCCTAATGCCCGCATAAGGGCCTGTTTCTCCTGACTAAATTTTTCAGGAGTAACGAAAATAGCATGTAATTGATAATGGATTGCAGCAAGTGCCAAGCCAATCCCCGTATTACCCGCGGTCGGCTCAATCACGGTGTCTCCCTTTTGTAATTCCCCTTTTTCGATAGCTTTTTGAATGAGATAAAATCCGAGCCGATCCTTGATGCTCCCACCAATATTCTGGAACTCCAATTTCGCAAACAGCCTTACATCTTTTGGTAAATCATATGCAGTGATTTCAAACATTGGCGTGTTCCCAACCAACTGGCTGAGGTTTTGTATGATATTCATTCTTTCCACCACCTGCCTCATATGGACATTTTTCTTATGCGAGCTTTGCTTCTCTATTCAATTGCGCTTCCATAATCCATACATAATCATTGATTTGTTCAAAACTTGTTGTAAACCCATACTGATGAAGTATCTGTTCCATCTTAGGGATGGTCGTGTAATATTCCGTATTCAAATCCTCTGCTAATCGATGATAACCCTTCTTTTTCGCCTGTAGATAGGCTTCATTTTTCTTTTTATCATTCTCAAAGATCGTATCACCGAAGATAATTTTCCCTTGCGTGTCTAATATATTTGTGTAGAGTTTAATCGCTTGCTCCTTTTCCTTATCCGTCAAGTGATGAAATGCATAGCTACTCACAATTGCGTCTACCTTTTTATTTTGTCTGGGAAAGGATAGAAAATTGCCTTTCATAATTTTCGTGTTAGGAAGTTTTTGTTGGGCAATTTTCCGCATATTGTCTGAAGGCTCAATCCCAACCACTTCTAACCCTTTTTCCATAAGCTTTTTTGTTAAATTACCTGTTCCTACGCCAAACTCAATGACAAAACCATGCACACGATCACTAATCTTCTGAAGAATTATTTCATAATTTCTGAATACTTCCCGATATTCCATATCAGCCCCCTGAACCGTATCATCGTAACTCGCTGCCCACTCGTCAAAT
Organism: Oceanobacillus sp. HCA-5259; assembly: GCF_037892815.1. Taxonomy (NCBI): domain Bacteria; kingdom Bacillati; phylum Bacillota; class Bacilli; order Caryophanales; family Bacillaceae; genus Oceanobacillus; species Oceanobacillus sp. HCA-5259. The sequence goes on from NZ_JBBKBV010000003.1 coordinate 170,653, forward strand.
AAACGATTAAACTGCTCTCCCAATCCAACCACACCATTCATATAAATTTACTTGGTATTATGATATTAACAAAGTATAATAATTGTTACAACTCTTACGATTAAAATCCAAACGTAATGTCCACCAATAAAAAAAGCAAACTTCCAGCAGCTACATACTGCTCGAAATTTGCTTTTTTGACCTTTTTCATTCACTATTAAATAATTCTTAAAGTGAAACTTCATTCAGTGGGAGATTCTCCTTACCTCCCCACTGAATGTTAGTTGAACAGAATCAGGTATTTACGGACTGTATATCCCCCACCTTCACATTTTAGTTTTCCCTCTTGTTTAGAGTGGGGGGTATTACAGACCGTTAATGTGTATAAAACACGAGAGTCTTCTGCTTGTTAAATAACAGGTGTACCGTCCAAATGCTTAAGATTATCTCATTTTGGTATCACCAAATTTCTTTTGATAACTCAACGATAAAGCGTAATTTCTCCCATTGCTGTTCTTCCGTTAACTTATTTCCGTGATGGGTTGATGAAAATCCGCATTGTGGGCTTAAGCAAATTTGCTCCTTGGGAATGTATTGTGTCGCTTCTTTTATTCGATCTTTAAGCTTTTCCTTATCTTCCAGTTCACCTGACTTCGAAGTAACTAATCCAAGGACCACTTGTGGCCCACCCTTAGGAATATGGGCTAAAGCTTTGAAATCCCCAGAACGTTCGTCATCATATTCCAGGAAAAATCCATCCACTTTTTCCTTCGCGAGTAAGGTTGGTGCAATCAAATCATAACTACCACTGAACATGTATGCAGACTGGTAATTTCCACGGCATAAGTGCGTTGTGACAGTTAAATCCGCTGGTTTACCATCCAACACTCCATTGATTACGCGGAGGGCCAAGTCGATGTATTGCTCTCTCGAGTAGCCATCTTCAGGGAATTCCTTCTCAGGAGAAGAGAGTCCTGCAATGTATACGTCATCCAATTGCAAGTAACGGACACCTGCATCGTAAAACGCTTGAATCGCATCACGATATGCTTGAATAACATCTTTCGCATAAATTTCAATATCGGAGTAAACTGTCTCGTCCATCATGCCAGGGTGGAATAGCTGATTCGGACTTGGAATCGTTTGTTTTGCGACTGCACGACCATCAACAATTTTATTAAAGACCTTAAAGTCCTCAATAAATGGATGGTTCGGATTGAATGACACTTTTCCGTTGTTGCGAATTGTGTACTTTTCTGTTTCTATCCCTTTAAATCGATAACCATGCTCTGGAACATAGCCCTCTATGCCATTTAAATGCTCAAGGAAATCAGTGTGCCAGAATCTACGGCGGAATTCTCCATCCGTTACAACCTCTAAGCCAACTTCAATCTGCTTATCAACAATTCGGGTAATCTCTTCTGTTTCAATCGCATATAATTCATCCGCTGACTTCTTTTCGGCCTGAAAATCTGCTCTTGCTTGCTTAATGCTTTCGGGTCTTAATAAACTTCCAACATGATCTGCTCGAAATGGCGCTTTCGTAAGTGTCGTCATTGTATTTCCCCTTTTCATTATATATTTTGATTAGAAGACTCTGTCTTCACCAAGCTTTTACGGCGAATGCTCTAGTTGCATTTATGCGGGAAGAAAGGATTTCTACTTTCATATCTGCAAAAATAAGAAAATCCCCTTCTTGAAAATAAGAAGAGGATTCTAGTATCGTGTCTACTCTTCTTATCTTCAAGCATATGACGCTACTGGAATTAGCACAGTACATATTCATGTCTGTTGCTGAAGCTTCACAGGGCCAGTCCCTCCACTTCTCTTGATAAGAAAATTTGCTTTATTAAGTTATTAGCTATACTCTACATAGCTTTTAGATAATTGTCAACCTTTTTTAAACATTTTCTTCAACCGGCCGAGCGCGGTAGACAACGAAGGATAGAATTACTGCGATGATCGTAATGATAAAGATAATAAAGTAGACATGCTCCACTGCAACAACCATCGCTTGCGTTATTGATTGTTGAGACGCAGGATCCGCAACACCTGCGAGATAACTGGCCTGTTTCGAATTTAAAATACTGATAAATACCGAAACTCCAATTGCCCCGCTCAACGGCTGCAGCGTGGACATCACAGCCGTACCGTGCGGATATAATCGCTTCGGCAGCTGATTCAGCCCATTTGTTTCAGCTGGCATCATCGTTGCAGATACGCTAAGCATAATGAGCATAAATCCAACGATTATTACCCAAGGCGGCGTATCAGCTGTCATTCGGCTGAACATAAACATCGTCCCGGCAAGCACAATTGTCGCAGGTATCATCATCACCCGAGGACCAACTTTATCGAATAAAGCGCCCATAAATGGGCTCATAATCCCGTTTAAAATACTTCCCGGGAGCAGCAGCATTCCAGCCATTGCTGGTGCAAGAGCCATTGGTCCCTGCATGAACACCGGTAAGATAAGTTCTGAGGCAAACATCGTCATCACAATAATAATGAACATGATTACTGCATGCGTGAACATCGGCAATTTGAACACGCGCAAGTCCATCAACGGTTCTTCCAGCTTAAATTGTCTGATGGCAAAGAGAATGATTCCAATCACCCCAATGATAATTGCAGTTAAAACATCACGTGTTAAAAACCCTGCCTCACTCTCTCCAACCGAGCTGAATCCGTATATTGTTGCACCAAAACCTACCGTTGAAAAGACAATGGAGAGCCAATCGATCTTCGGTTTCGTCACTTCCGATACATTCACCAAATATTTCAAGGCAAAAAGAATCGAAAATACAGCAAATGGGAGGACAGAGATAAATAAAAATCTCCAACCCAAGTAATCAACGATAACTCCTGAAAGTGTTGGTCCGATTGCAGGTGCAAACATAATAACTAACCCAACAATTCCCATGATTTTCCCTCTTTTATGTGGAGGATACACAAGTAAAAAGACGTTGAATATAATCGGCATCAACATTCCAGTACCGACTGCCTGAATCAACCGGCCAGTAAGCAATACGGAAAATGTCGGCGCGATTGCCGCTATCGTTGTACCAATTGTAAAGACCGTCATCGTCCCAATGAAAAGCTGCCTTGTCGTAAACCATTGCATAAATAATGGAGATACTGGTATAACAATCCCCATCATTAACATAAATCCTGTTGCAACCCACTGGACAGTTGGTAGCGTAATATCGAACTCTGCCATTAATGTCGTGAGCGCAATATTCAACAGTGTCTCATTCAATATCGCGAAAAACGCTCCGATGATCAACGCTGCCATAAGCGGCAATGTTTTGACATTCGGATCTTCTGATAGAAATTCATAATTTTTTTCTTTTGATTTGCTCATTATTTTTACCTCTAATTTTATTTTAAAATATAGTATATCTATGCATTTCACTCACTTTTTACCATCAAAAAAATAATAAAGTTTGCAAAAAACTTCCTCCTTCAATTGTTTGTTCAAAATAAAAAATCACAAGCAGCTGCCTGTGGTCAAAAGTAGGGGTACTCCTTAAAAACATTGGGGGGTCTCATTCACTAAAACTAAAAAGGAAAGACAGAACAGAGCCGCCTTTCCACCACCTGAATTGAATTATCCGTAGAGTTCATTGTATGGTATATAACTTTTTTCATAATTTGACATTATGATTATGAATAAAGGACAGACGTATCCCAATCACTCTGCAACGCAAATCAGAGGCTTTGACCATATTCAATTATCGGTTCAAAGTTAGGATGTTGTCTCATTTTCTCAATAATACTCCCTCTTATTAAAAATCTTCTTCATTATAAGCGGTCATTCAGAATGTGTCAAGATACATTTCCTGCACTTTTTCAAGGTCACCCGCAAGTAGGCTTATTTCTTCCCGATTCAATCGGATAGGCAATTGGTCATATAGCGTAATGACATGGCCTTCTGCATCATCTTGATGTTTTTTCAGATAATGATAAAGACTTTTTAACTGTTTTTCATTTATCGTTGTTTGTGTCGTGAAGTGTTTTACTTTTTGTATAGAAAACTCATTCGCATTGCCGTCAAATTCTCCAGATATAATCTCTCCTGACAGTAACATATCATCACCTCAGAGTCCTTTAGTTAAGCTATTATTAATACTAGCTTAACCAAAGGATTTGATTGTTATTAACTCAACACACCTGGAAATAAAAAAGTAAATTCGTAATTACTTTTATTCAGCGTACGTGCAGCTTTCTCCTTGGGGTTCGCAGTCCCGTTACTCTCGATTTACGTATTAATTAACTGTTGAGCTGGTTAAAAAAGGGCATAACGATTAATCATCTATACGTTATGTCCTTTCTTTTATTGTACATTTTCAATTTAAGTCTATAACTTACGAACACTAAAATTATCAATCAGTCTTGTTTTTCCAATATGCACCGCTATAGCAACTAAAACTCCCGGTCTAATAGTTGAAATTGGCTGCAGCGTCTCCCCATCAACTACCTTCACATATTCAATTTTAGCCTTTGGTTCTGTTTTGAGATGCGTTTCCATTGCAGCAATCAATTTCTCTGCATTTGTTTCCCCTTCTTTTACCAAGCTTTCGCCAAGGGAAATAGTATCACTTACAATCAATGCTGCCCCTCTATCTTCAGGAGAAAGATATGTATTACGAGAACTCTTCGCCAAACCATCTTCTTCACGAACAGTCGGACAATCAATGACCTCAACATTCATACATAAATCCTTTACCATTTGTTTGATGATGGCCAATTGTTGTGCATCCTTCTCTCCGAAATAAGCACGGTCTGGCTGTGTAATATTAAATAACTTGTTGACAACCGTACATACCCCGCGAAAATGACCTTCACGGTTTAATCCACAGAGTTCTTCGGTTAGTACAGACATATCAACATACGTAAAAAAATCTTGCGGATACATCTCTTCTGGTGTTGGGTGGAAAATAAGGTCCACTCCTAGATTTTCACAAATCTTACTATCTCTCTCCAAGTCATGGGGATAACTATCAAAATCCTCATTTGGCCCAAACTGCATTGGATTTACGAAAATACTAACTACAACCTTTTCATTTGCTTCTCTTGCAGCAGTAATAAGACTTCCATGTCCCTCGTGCAAAAATCCCATCGTCGGTACAAAGCCAATTGTATGCCCTTCTTCTTTCCACTTTTTCACAACAGCTTTAACATCCTTAATGGTTGATACAATCTGCATTATACTTAACTCCTTTAATTTTCTTCCTTAATATAATTTATCAATGACCTCATCGGAAACAGTATAGGTATGCTCTTTAGCAGGAAACGATCCTTCTTTGACTTCGGTTATATAATCCCGGAATGCTTGTTGCATGATTTCCCCTACTTGTGCAAACTGTTTGACAAACTTTGGCGTGAAATCCGAAAAGATTGCCAGCATATCTTGATATACAAGCACTTGTCCGTCGCACCCCGGGCCCGCGCCTATTCCGATTGTTGGAATATTTATTTCCTTGGTGACGATTTCTGCTAGTTTTGCAGGCACGCCTTCTAACACGATCATAAATGCTCCCGCCGCCTCTACTGCTTTAGCATCCGCGATTAACTGTCTAGCAGCAGCCTCGGTTTTCCCTTGCACCTTAAATCCGCCAAATTCATTAACAGATTGTGGGGTTAGACCGATATGCCCGCAAACTGGAATGGATGCTTCTACAATGGCTTTAATCTGTGGGCAAACCTTTGTACCGCCTTCCAATTTTACACCATGCGCCCTGCCTTCTTTTATTAATCTGCCTGCATTCAATACAGCATCCTGAACGGAAATTTGATAAGACATGAATGGTAAATCTGCTAAAACAAAAGCCTTGCTTGCTCCTCTAGCAACAGCCCTTGTATGGTGAATCATATCATCTATTGTAACAGGCAGTGTATTTTCATATCCAAGCATAACTTGTCCAAGCGAATCCCCAACCAATAACATATTAATTTCAGCTTGATCCATCAACTTTGCCATCGAATAGTCGTAGCACGTAAGCATCGTAATTTTATCGCCTGCATTTTTTTGTTGCTGAAATGACGTCACTGTATTTTTCATTCTTTGATAACCCCTTTGATTTTTTTATAGTCCCTGTCTTTATGTTTCTCCTCCGCTACCTCTAGAGCCAATCCTGATAGAGCTTTATAAACTTCCTTTTCCTGTGGATGTAAGACTTGCAAATGATTTAAAATGGTACCAAGATCATTTCTCTCAATCGGTCCTGTCAGTGCATCCGTTGTCCCGTAGGAAAGAATATTTTCCGTATTTCCTTGAATAAGTGGTGCGAGTGCCCGGTGCGCTTTGTCTGGTGTAAAACCACAGTCAACAAGCATTTTCTCACCTAAGGCTACGAGACCGACATAAAGATTACTGACCATAGCTGCAGATGCGTGGTACCGAGTTTTGTCCGCAGCTTGAATCACGCTTACCTCGTTCCCGAAGCTTTCAACTAAACCAGTCAGATCGTTCAAGTACTTCTCATGCCCCTCGATGGTAAAAACTGCTTTCGACAGCTCTTTATAAGAATGATACTTATCATTAATTGCAAAAAGGGGATGGATCGAATAACCGAATGCACTGTAACGACTACTATCCGAAAAAACCTCCGAACTTAAAGAACCACTAAAATGACTAATGATCTTATCTTTTATTGGAAGCACTTTCAATTCGTCCCATACCTTAGATATAGCGCCATCTGGTACAGTTATAAAAATAGCATCACTATTTTCGACTAAAAATCTAACATCTTCATAGACTCTAGTATTTGTAAATTCAGCTGCTTCTATCGATGACTTGAGGGTTCTGCTGTAATATCCTGTCACTTTTACTTTGTGCTCAGTTAAGTACTTTCCGAGGGAGACTCCTACTTTCCCTGCTCCAATAAATCCAATCTTCATAAGCACCCCCCTAGCAAAATTCTGTCTTGTGGTATTTCCTATATGATAGCGAATAATGACCTAAATAAGCAACTATAAATGGGGGAAACATTGAAATACTTAGACTTTATCACAGATAATAAAGATAGATTTTTCATCATATATCCTTTCTTTCTAATAGCCTTGAAAAAGCAGAGGAGATTAGATTTACGGGGAGATGCAGAGATGATAGTCTTTTAGAAACTAAAAAGGAGTTCCCCGATCTTCTGAATATGAAATAGTAGGCCATATATTTATTAATAATGACTCTATACATGAATTTTTTATTCTTTTGGAAATTATCGTTCATAGCAGAGATTAAAAAATGATAATAAAAGCCTATACAATTATCCTTATCTAAATAGATGACAGTCATTACCATCTATTTGATATAAAATACGCTGTCAAGATTTCTTGACAGCCTGAGAACATGAAGTCTAGATTCTTATTAGAAATTTATTCATGTAAATCAATTTTTATATCAGAGATTTCTTCTTTTAAAGTACCTGTAGGCTCTTTTAGACCGATAACTTCATTTATTAATAATTTTACCGTCATTTGCTATTTTTTCAGTTCGAGTTTTAGAGCAAGCGCCGCAACCTGTGTTCAATATGAATCAAAACTTCTACCGCTTTCCCATTTCAGAAATTTCTCCATCGCACCCATTAAAGTACGTTTGATGAATGTTTCTTCGCTATCAATCCCTAAATACATCATTGACTCCTATAAAAATGACTTAAACTGCTCTGATCATTTGAATACTTATCTATTCATAATCCCTCGCTGCAAATAAATCATCTCTTCCGCAAGCTGCCCAATTCGTTCGTAAATCCGATCATCGATTAGTTCATCACTCTCAATATCATAAGCTTCATTATGAATAAACACGTTCCCAGTTGGAATCAGTCCTTTGAAATAAGAAAGTATCGAGCCTAAATGATATTCTAAAACAAGAAAATGCCGATTCGTCCAACCGGTCGCAACCATCCCGGTCACTTTATTACGAAACGCATATTCAGGCAAGTGATCGAGCAAATTCTTTAGCGCACCGGAAAGGGATGCCTGATAGATCGGTGTACCAAACACGAGAAAATCTGCAGCTTGAATCTTTTTCACCACATTCCATGTATCTTCATTGTATGCAGATAAAGGAAGACCCGCTGCGAATTCAATGTCATATTCCCGTAAATCAATTAATTCCGTTTTGATCGTCGGGTCATGCACTCGGGCAGCAGCTAACACTGCTTCAACCGCAACTGCTGTTTTCCCGCCTGCGAGCGCGCCCGAAACTCCTACTAGCTTCATTCTATCTACCTCTTTTCCTCTTTGATTCAGAGATCGTGCTTGAGTGTCTATAAGTATGTCTCTAATCATCTGAAAAATGGGACGGCACTGGGCTTCGATGGATTAGATGCACTCTAATCGCCTGAAGATGCTTAGGCCGGTACGTCCTCGGGCATTTAGAAGCTCTTTAATCGACCTAATTTATGGAGATGATACACTTTCAAGCGATTAGAGACCTTTTAATCGAACGAAAAATCCAAGTTGGTATTCTTTCGAGCGGTTAAAGACCTTTTAATTAACCGAAAGCTCGAAGATGACTGGATTTCAGATGTTTAGGAGTAGCGTCTCATCCTTCCTCATCCTTTGAACGACAAAAACCTAAACCTTCGCACCCAGGCAATTATCCCTCCACGCACCCTTAAAAATTACCTATTTCTCCTCTTCGGCATCCCTAATGAAATCCCGTAAAAAATTTATCGGCAAATATAATCTATCCTCATTCAAATCTAAAAAATTGAGGTCCTGCTCTCGACTGTTCTGATCTTTAATATGACTGACTTCGTTATGCAGTTGCTCCATCTTTTCATCCAAGTCATTAGCTACCATAGCTGCTTCCGTCAGTTCTTTCGTTAACCGTTCTGGAACGAGACTATCATATTTATAGTATATCTTATGTTCCAAGCTTGCCCAGAAATCCATGGCGACAGTCCGGATTTGAATTTCTACATAGACATCTTCAATCCGGTCAGACATGAATACAGGCACCGAGACAATTAAATGTAGGCTTTTATAACCGTTTGGTTTCGCGTTCTTAATATAATCCTTCTTTTCAATGACTGTAACGTCTTTTTGATTTTCTATCATTTCACTGATCCGATAAATATCGGAAATGAAGGAACAGACAACACGGATTCCAGCGATATCCATAATATTATGCTTTATCGATTCCGTTGATATAGGAATATTCTTCCGATACATCTTCTTCATGATACTCTCAGGAGATTTAATACGTGTTTTAATATGTTCAATCGGATTGTAGTCGTGGATATGTTGGAATTCCTCCTGGAGGATGGTCAATTTCGTATTCATTTCGGACAAGCCGAACTGGTAAGTCATCATAAATCGGGTTAATTCACTTCTAACCTTTTTTAAGGCTTCCAGGTTATTAATCATATAAAAATTCCTTTCTTTCTAGAATGCACTATAGATGAATATATTTATATTATAGCAGGATTGTTAGAAATAACCCGAATTAAAGATGTTAAAAACAGGAGTGGTAGTTCACTCCTGTTTTACTCCTTCAACTTCCTTTATAAATTTTGCCGGAACTCCTGCAACCACCGCATTTGCCGCAACATCCTTCGTAACAACTGCTCCTGCTGCAATACCTTTCCTTTACTAATGAATATCTTTTTTCTTAAATGTCCCACCTTTCACTTCTGCTACATCATACACAACGACAAAAGCATTTTCGTCAATTTCAGAAATGATTTCCTTCATTTTACTATCCTCTAAGCGATTAATAATACAAGTGATTTCTTTGAATTTTCCATTTGTATAACTGCCTTCAACGAGATTATAAGTTGCCATCCGACCTAAACGGTCACGGATCGTTTCCGCCATTATGTCTGGTTGACTCGTGATGATTTTATATGTTTTAGAACCGCTTAAGCCTTCTTCAACAATGGGAATTACTCTAGATGCAATGTAATATGCAATTGCTGATAAGAAAGCCCCTTGTAAACCAAAAACGAAAGAAACAATCACAAATACAAATAAATTTAAAAATAAGATAAGGTCACTTGTGCCAAATGGTAATTTCCGGGAAAGTAATACTGCTAACATATCAATCCCATCTAGTGCTCCACCATTTCGTAATGCCAGGCCGATACCGAAACCGATGATAATACCACCTACAACGGTTATTAATAATGTATCCCCTTGAACAATAATTGGTATATGGTGCATAATGCTTGTCCCGTATGCGAGAGAGGCGATGCCAAGAACAGAATAAATGGCAAAGCTTTTTCCTATTTGTTTATATCCTAAGTAAATGAATGGGATATTCAATACAGCAAGTAAAATGCCTAGAGGCAAACCGAATAATTGAGAAGCAACGATACTTAAACCTGTCACTCCTCCGTCAGACACGTTGTTAGGGATGAGTACCGACTCTAGTCCATATGCTGTGATAAAAGCTCCAATAACAACTGCCAATGCCCGTAATATCTTTTTTATTTTTGTAATTCTTTGTTGCTTCGCGGCTGTACTCATTTAATTTCCTCTTTCCACAGTTAGATGTTTGATTCTATTTTGTTCGTTTATCAATTCTTTATCCGAAGTAGGTAAAGTGAAATAAAAAGTGATATTCATCACTTTCCCATGAACACCACTTTTTATTCATCTTTCTCCAATACCAGCCCGCAACCATTTCGCTGTCACAGTCCGAGCTTTCAACATTGCTTCCGGTGTTCCTTCAAATATAATCTGACCGCCTTCTTTTCCTCCGCCTGGACCCATCTCAATTACCCAATCACTTGCCGCGATAAAGTCTAGATTGTGTTCAATGATGATAACAGAATTCCCTCTGTTCACAAGCTTCTGGAATACATCAAGAAGTTTATTATTATCTTTCGTATGAAGTCCTAAAGAAGGTTCATCCAATAAATAAATTTGCCCCTCTTTTTGTAAATGGCTTGCCAGTTTCAATCGCTGGACTTCGCCTCCGCTTAGTGAACTTGTCGTCTGTCCTAAGGTTAGATACCCTAACCCGACATCTTTTAACGTATTCACGCGCTTGATGATTTTCGGCATTCTAAAAAAGTCGAGCGCCTCGTCTATCGTTAGCTCTAATATTTCCACGATATTGTTACCTTGGTAGCGGTAAGATAAAGCTTCATCTGAATACCTCGTCCCGCCACACGCTTCACAAGAAATCGTTACTGGATCCGCGAATGCCACGTCAGGCATGACAGCCCCTTTGCCTTTACAAACGGGACAGGCACCTAACGAGTTGAAACTAAACAATCCTGCTGGCTGCCCCGTTTCTTTCGCAAATATGGCACGGATATCATCCATGATCCCCATGTAGGTTGCTAAGGTTGAACGGTTAGAAATGCCGATACTTCCTTGCCCAACCGTAATTGTTTCAGGGTACTGTTCTGTAAATGCTTCCGTCAAAAGAGAACTTTTACCAGAACCGGAGACACCACAGACGGAGACTAACGTATACTTCGGAAGGCTTACGCTTATATTTTTCAAATTATTGTTCGTCGCTTTGTTTATGGTGAAAAATTCATTTTGCTTCCTGGGATTTTGATTGATTTTTATTTTTTCATTTAAACTTGTTGCTGCTCCTGAATTTTCCAACCCTTCCAACTTGCCCTGGTAAATGATTTTTCCACCATGGATCCCAGCTCCTGGTCCCATCTCAATAATTTCATCTGCTGCCTTGATCACCGATACATCATGTTCGATCACGATAACGGAATTATGCTGGGCTTTAATATGGTGCAACATGTTAAGCAACATTTCCACTTCTTCCGGATGAAGCCCTGCGCTCGGCTCATCGAAAATATATGTAATATTGTTGAGACTGCTTCCTAAATGCCGGGCGATTTTTACCCTTTGCGCTTCACCACCAGACAATGTGCCCATTTTTCTTGATAGACTCAAATAGCCTAGCCCCATTTCAACAAGTTGGGTCACATGGGGAATAGCCTGCTGGGCGATTGATTCTCCGAGCGGGTCGGTTATTTTCTGTAATTCTTTTAGAACGTCTGTCAGTTCCAAGTGGTCATACTCCGCGATATTTAAGCCATTGATACGGCTTTCCAACACTTTTGGATTCAGTCCTGACCCTTGGCAGGTTGGACAGAGGGAACGTGTCGACATCGCGAGGACATCATCTTGGGTGATTCCTTTCAATTTGGAAATATCCCTGTTAATGTAAAGCCGTGTAAAACGGGGCAGGATTCCGTCCCAATCATGGGGTTGTGGTCCATGTTTTGTATGAAAGGGTGCATTCACTTTCTCCCCCTCTGGCGGGCCATATAATAACAGTCGACGCTTGTCTTCCGGGTAATCTTTGATTGGTTTATCCGGATCAAATAAACCGCATGTCATCATCCATCTACCTTGCCAGCCAGAAGGAGATAAAGGTTTAAATTTTACTGTGTATTCCCGGAGTGACTTCTCTTCATCCACAATTTTTCTCAAATCTGGTGCAATGACCTCGCCGAAGCCGCTACATTCCGGACAACCGCCGAACGCACTTTGACTAGAAAAGTCTGTCGCAGAGCCAATTGCTGGCTCACCAATCCTAGAGAACAATAAGCGAATCAATGGATGGATATCCATATACGTGCCGACCGTTGAACGTGAATTTCCTCCTGATTGCCGCTGTTCCACGACAACAACCGGGCTTAAATTCTGCATAAGATCAGCTTGGGGACGCTCAAACTTCGGCATTTGATTCCGGACATAGTGAGGATAATTCAATGTCATCTGTCTTCTGCTCTCGGTAGCTAATGTATCAAAGACGACTGAGCTTTTTCCTGAACCGGAAAGGCCTGTGAAAACGATGATCTTCTCTTTTGGCAGATTCAAATCTATATTTTTCAAGTTATTTTCTTTTAATCCTCGTAATATGATTTCATCTTTATTTGCTGACATGTTATCGCCCTCGCTCCTTTAACCGTTAACCAATGCTAATATTATCACACTCTAATAGTATAGGTAAAAAATATGATGAGCAGTATTTTTATAATAAAAAAAGCCCCTGATTCTGATAAGTGCATGAAATTAGGATAACGCTAGATAAGCACTTTTCAGATGCCAATAAAGTCAGGTTAAGTTTTCAATTAGTATTTGAAAATCCCTCTTTTTTAAAAAATGTAAAAGAGATTCCGATGGATTACCAATTAAAAAACGGGGATGATGAATACATCGATGAATTTATCCCAGATACGAAACTCATGAATAGTGATGAAAGGCCAATTTTTCAATCTTTAAAGTTGAGTAATTAGGCTATTTGTATATACTTATAGTGAAAATAAATGATTATATAGGAATTTCTCAATAAACTGGGGGGAAATGAGAATGGAATCTGACATTAGTTTTAGGAAAGCAACCGTAGAGGATTTGGAACGTATCGTCGCCTTGCTTGCGGATGATGTACTTGGTGCTTCTCGGGAGAAGTACGAAAAACCTCTCCCAAATCGTTATCGAGAAGCCTTTTTTGCAATTGATTCAGATCCAAATAATGAATTGATTGTAGCGTGTATTGGCAAGGAGATCATCGGAGTGCAGCAAATCACCTTTACGCCTTCCATCACTTACCAAGGAGGCTGGCGTGCAACGATTGAAGGTGTCAGGATATCTGCTTCCGCACGTGGACAAGGTGTGGGCAAGCTGCTAATTCAATGGGCAATCGAACGAGCAAAAGAACGCGGCTGTCATTTGATCCAGCTTACGACTGATAAAAAAAGAACAGAGGCACGGCGATTCTATGAACAATTAGGATTTAGAGCAACACATGAAGGCATGAAATTGAAACTGTAACAAATCCTGAATCTAGCACTATATAAATGAGAATTTGTTAAAACAAACATTTGATTGATAATATTAGTTAACTATGGATTCACTAACCTTTATCCTTATCAAATTGAGCAGCTATTGCGTGGGCACATTATTTATATCGGCAGCTAGTTGAATTGTTAATGAAGAAAGTCCTTTTCTTTCCCCCCATAGACAAACTCATAATTTTTGCTATACTTAAGTCATAGTTAATACATAGTATCTGGAGAAACTTTTTCTCCCCTTTCAACAACTAAATATGCGAAAAAATAGGTTGATTTTTATTTTAAAATCATGAAAAGGGAAGTCGGTGAAAATCCGGCGCGGTCCCGCCACTGTAAATGCGAGTTCTTCATTCATAAGCCACTGTTTTATTATGGGAAGGCAATGGAGAGCGATGAACATAAGCCAGGAGACCTGCCTATTTTAGCGCCAATTTATAAACCTACGAGGATAGGAGGTGTGGCTGATAGTAGTTATGTATTATGGATTGATCCATGATTGATAACGCTTGCTTTGTTATACATCTCTAAAGGTAGAGATGTTTTTTTATTGGTAAAAATACGTAAGATGGGGGTATACAAATGGTTCGAAATAGTAGATTACAGCAACTGTTTATCGTGGTGATGACTGCCATTCTATTTCTCTCGCAATCTGGATTATTCGGCCTGCAAACCGTAAATGCAGCAAACTTGGAGAATGCTGTCACCATCTCCGCTGTTGATGAAGATGGTTCTGCAGTATTAGACACTATAGCAGTGGAAATTTCAAATGGGGATACTGCCTTTGATGTGATTAGAGAAGTAGATGATCAACTCGAATGGGACAGCTATGACTTTGGCGAGATGATTACGGGTATTGGCGGAGTAGCTGCTGATCCCGAATCGAACTTCTGGTCCTTTTATGTGAATGGTCTATTCCAAGACATGGGAGCAAGTTCAACTGAAGTAACGAACGGGGATAATATTCAATTTATTCTTACAGACCTTGCAGCCGAACCTCAAGTATTTGATGTTGCGGTTTCTGCAGTAGATGCAAATGGGGAGACAGTTATTACAGAGACTACTGTATCCATGCCACAATACACGACTGCCTATGACGCTCTAATTAAAGCTGCTGCAAATCAAAATGTAAAAGTAGATGTGAGCGTTGATTCCGAATACTTAACATTTGTGAATTACTTAGGTGAACCATTAGAAAGAGATTGTGAATACTGGTCGACCTATATGAATGGCGACATGATGCAAGTTGGGTTACTCGGTCATACGGTTAAAGATGGCGACACGCTTGAACTTGTCGTCGATGACTCGTGTGAACCGGAAGAACCGGCTGATGAAGAAGATGAGAAATCAGAAGAGCCACCTGTAAATGAAAAAGATAAGAAAAAAGATAAAGAACAGGTAGTTGCGGATAAAGATTATACAGAAGCCCTCCAAGCTGTAATCAATTATCTCTCGTCCAATCCAGCTGAAATGGACTGGTACGGATTCTCCGCCCTTCACTCTGCTGGTGCTGATGTTTCAAATGACATGGCCGAAGAAGTAGCCGCTTCCATCAATGATGATTACTCAGGGAATGCTACAGAAATTGCAAAAAACATTATTATCTTAACTTCTGCCGGGTATGATGCAACAGATATAAACGGCATCAACTTGATTGAGATGTTACTGAATGAAAAAATGCCATTAAGTAACCAACTCGTTTATAGCTTGCTCGCAATTGATAGTTTCAATTATCCGATCCCAGAAGGTACAGACTGGACACGGGACAGCATCATTGAAGCATTCCTTGAGATGGAGCTGGATGCAGGCGGCTGGTCCTTCTTTGGTGAAAGACCAAGCCCGGATATTACTGGGATGGGCCTGCTTGCTTTAAGCGCTTATGCGGATGATGCGGACGTGAAGGCTGCACTTGACCGAGCAGTTAAAGCTATGAGCAAACAACAAGGGGATAAAGGCGGATACGATGAAGAGTTTAATGGCGGGTATTCAGCGGAATCCGCTGCAATGGTCATTATCGGCCTATCCGCTGTCGGAGTTGACGCAACAAGCGATGCCTTTACAAAATCTGGCGGAAACTTACTAGAACACCTTATCAGCTTCCAAATGGAAGATGGCAGCTTTAAACATTTACCGGAAGATGATGTTTCAAGTGTTTTCGCAATCAACCAAGGGGCATTAGCATTAGTTGCTTATGATCAATTCAAGAATGGTACTGGTCCAGTGTTTAAGTTTGATAAGAAGGAAGATCCGAAAGAGCCTGGCGATGACAAGGATGACGGTGATAACGATGGGGACAATGACAAAAACAATCCATCTGACGATCCGAATAAAGTTATCATAACAAAAGACAACCTGCACCAATATGAAACTGAACATGCTGTCGTAGTAACACCCCATCATGCAGACAAATTAGCTAATTTTACAGTTGCGGTAGAAGCTGAAGCTGCCGACTACCTTGTTCAGGCAGACAAGCCGCTCGTTATTAATAACGGAGATACGATCATCACGATTCCTGTTCCTGTAGTGAAACAATTACGTGAACTTGGTGAAACAATTGAAGTCAATCTCGCTGAACAAAGTGTTAAAGAAGCAATCGGTGCTGTCTATGACTTTACCTTAACCGTGGATGGAACGATTGTTTCCGAGTTTAATCATGATATTATCATTGGCTTGGCAGTTGACGCAGACGCAGTGCAAGGGCTCGATGCTAACCAAATAAAAGCATTCCATTTCAATGAAGAAACGGAAAGCTGGGACGTTTTATCTGGCAGCACTTATGATGCAACAGCCGGATTTGTCACCCTAACAACCGATCACCTTAGCACATTTGGAGTATTTAAACATGATACAGGACAAAAAGATCCTGCCGACGATGATAAAGACGGAGCAACCCCGCCACTGGTAGATAATGACAAAGATAAAAAAGGTAAGAAACTGCCAATGACAGCAACAAATATGTTTAATCTCTTAGCATTAGGATTCATCCTAATCGCAGCCGGTGCTCTATTGTATATTAAGCGCAGAAATAAAGTTACAGAGTAATATTTATCCCGGTGTAACCGTCCGTAAAACTCCCACCTCAAAACTTTAGGGTCTTCGTGAAAGTTTAGGCGGGAGATAACGGACGCTAGCACTCCGATTCGTTCAACTAACAATCAATGAGGATGAAGAAAAACCCCCACTGATTGAAGTTTCACTCTATGGATAATCCGCTGACTACCAGTGGATTATTCTACCCTTTTAAAGAAAGGATGTTTGTTATGAAGCAGGTATTCCGTTTAGCCCTTATCACCTTTTCTATGATTCTACTTGTAGCATGTGGTGGCCAACAAGCAGCCATCCAAGTGGAAAAGATATCAGTTATTCCAACATCGGCAGTCTCTATGGAAACGAAAGAATTAATCAAAGTTCGTTCTAACACTGAAAAAGCTGATGATGAAGATGCAGAGGAGAGTGAAGCATCAGAGGAAAATACCAAGAAAGAAGAGAAAGAAAGTACAGTTGCGGATGCATCCGAGGATACGGACAACGAATCGACAACAACGAAGACGGACGCAAACCAATCAACGAATGAATCTACTAATTCAAATGAGTCAACACCTAATACCAATCAACAAAAGGATTATACCAACCATTCAGCCGGAAACTCCAATAAGCAGTCTGCAAATACGGGTACATCTAAATCGAGCGATAGCAAAAATACTAATACACCTAGTCAGCCTAAGAATGAACAACCTAACTCCAACCCAAAACCGAAAGAAGAAGCAAAACCTGCTCCAAAAAAGACAGCATTCGTATCGGTTGAAAGTCCAGGTGACTTAAACGGACCAAATCTAGCACCGACCGAAGTTGAAATCACGGACGGTGAAACAGCTCTTGCCGCTACATTACGTGCATTAAGCAGTAAAGGAATTAGTGTTGATTATACCGGTTCTGGAGCAAGCGCTTATGTAAAAAGCATTGGTGGTCTCGGCGAATTTGATGCAGGTCCGCTTAGTGGCTGGAATGTTTTTGTTGAAGGAATTATGATTCCGCGAAGTGCTGATGCCTATGAGATTTTTGACGGGTATAAAGTGCACTGGAGATACACAAAGAATTACTTGGAAGACTAAAGGATGGATGATACATGCTTAGAGGATTCCGTTCCTTTCACCCATTTGTCCTATTGCTCTACTACATCATTGTTATTGCCGGTTTGATGATGAATCAGCATCCGGTTTTTTTAACCGCAGCTCTCCTTTCTATTATTTTTGTGAATCTTATCCTTGATAAAGGGGTCGAGCTGAATAAATGGAAATACATGATTATCTTTTTAGCTCTGTTCGTTTTTGTGTTCACACCTCTTTTTAACCAGCAAGGGAATATTGTGCTCTTTGAACTCTTTTCACGGGCCTTTTACTTGGAAGCGATCATTCAAGGTGCCATGATCGCTCTTACTTTGTCAGGGATATTAGCTTTATTCACAACCTTTAATATTGTCATGACGTCCGATAAGTTTCTCTATCTTTTTTCCAAATTCTTTCCGAAATGGGCGTTGATTCTTATGCTCGCCCTTCGCTTTATGCCGCTATTTCGCAAACGATTGGCGGATATTCAGGACGTGCAGGAAATGAAGGGTGTTTCCATGAAAGATGGGAAACTACGGGAGAAAGCACAAAATGGCATGTTATTTATTCACATTCTATTAACCTACTCGCTTGAAGAAGCAGTACAAACCGCTGA
Source organism: Oceanobacillus sp. HCA-5259 (assembly GCF_037892815.1). Lineage (NCBI taxonomy): Bacteria > Bacillati > Bacillota > Bacilli > Caryophanales > Bacillaceae > Oceanobacillus > Oceanobacillus sp. HCA-5259. The sequence continues at coordinate 189,138 of NZ_JBBKBV010000003.1, forward strand.
TTCCATGTCAGCGCGCGGGTATGGCTTACAGAAAAGAAGTCAATATGAAGCTTATCTCTGGAAGTCTCGGGATTGGGCGGTGCTCGTTTTTCTTCTTCTACTTAGTCTGCTGACCCTAATCGGTTGGAAGAGCAATAAAACGATACTCACGCTGACACCGGTATTGGAATCTATCATGTTACAGGGATACAGCTGGTTCTATCTTCTTAGTTGGACTGTACTTATCAGTTTACCGATTTGGACGGAAGGCAAGGAGGTCATCAAATGGAACTTCTATCAACGAGAAATTTAAATTTCACTTATCCGAACTCCTCCGAGCAAGCTTTAACAAATATTAACTTCACCGTTCATGAAGGTGATTTTGTTGTCCTATGCGGGCCTTCCGGGAGCGGAAAATCAACACTCATCCGCCTCATGAAGCAGGAGCTGAATCTCCACGGCACACGGAGCGGTGAGATTTACTATCAAGGCATTCCATTCGAGCAACATGATGCCGTCACATTAGCAAAAGATATCGGGATGGTATTTCAAGACCCGGAGAATCAGATTGTCATGAGCGACGTAATGAGCGAATTGCTGTTTGGCATGGAGAATCTAGGTTTTTCAACCAATGAAATGCGTAAGAAAACAGCGGAAATCGTCCATTATTTTGGCTTTAATCATTTATTGCAGCAAGACACGAGCGAGCTATCCGGTGGAGAAAAACAACAAATCAACCTCGCTTCCGTTCTTTTGCTTGACCCGAAAATATTAATACTAGATGAACCGACTGCACAGCTCGATCCGATTGCAGCAAAAAACTTTATGTATTTATTAAAGCAGTTAAATGATGAATTGGGTATTACGATCATCATTGTCGAACATCGGTTAAATGAATTATTTCCCCTAGCTAACCGAATTGTCGTGCTGGAACAGGGAGAAATTAAATTTTCCGAAAGCCCGCGGAAAGCTCTTTCGTTATTAGCTGAAAACATGACGGCCTACTTACCAGAAGCTTCCCAGTTGTATTTAGCATTTACAGGCATCCCAAAAACGCCTGCCATCCCCTTCCATGTAAAGGAAGCCAAGCAATGGTTAAAGGGAATGGATATTACGTCGAATCAGTCACAACAGGAAGAACAGGTAAAGCCGGAAAAGCCTTTGCTTGAGTTAAAAGAAATCGACTATAGCTATTCAAAGCATACAGAACCGGTATTAAATAATTTATCCTTAACCGTTCAAGAGGCAGAATGGTTAGCCATATTAGGCGGAAACGGCACTGGAAAATCGACCCTGCTTAAAATTATCGCTGGCCTACTTACGGCCCAACATGGAAGAATCCGATATAAAGGTAAGAAGGTAAAACAAATCGACCGGAAGCTGATCGGCTATTTACCACAGAATCCAAAGCTCTACTTTTTACATGAGACATTACAGGAAGAATATACTGCTCTAGCTATGAAACACGGGAAATCAGAAACAGAGGTACAAACCCTAGTTAAGGAATTTCAGATGGAAGCTTTACTTGACAGGCATCCATATGATTTAAGTGGTGGTGAATTGCAGCGGGCAGCACTTGTCGGCATTTTGATTGGAAATCCACAAATTTTATTACTGGATGAGCCGACAAAAGGAATGGACCCAGCTTTCAAAGAGGAGTTTGCTTCCATTATTCAAACAGTCAAGCATACAGGTGTCACGATTATGATGGTCACCCATGACGTTGAATTTGCAGCAAAGCATGTGACGAGGTGCAGTATGCTGTTCCAAGGGGAGATAATCGTTACTGAAGATACGACTGCCTTTTTCAAAAACAATGATTATTATACGACCATGATCAATCGGATTACAAAGGATAGCCAAGTTCCGACAGTAGTTACAGTAGAGGAGGCAAAAGCAAGTTGGCAAATGAAAAAGGCGTTACCATCATCGGTGTAGCAATTTTCTTTTTACTATTAGTCTTTTTTCCAAAATTTATTGTTCAGCATTATTTATTAATTAGTATTCTATTTATTATCGCGATTCTGCTTCCATCCATTATTCGTTTCTCAAGGAAAAGTATGACAAGCAGAGAAATGGTCATGCTCGCAGTATTAGCAGCGATTGCAGGTGTATCGCGGGTTCCCTTCGCCGCACTGCCGAGTGTCCAGCCGACGACCTTTGTCATCATTGCTTCTGCGATTGCCCTTGGCCCCCAAAGCGGATTAGCCATCGGAGCTTCAGCAGCGCTTATTTCCAACATGGTGCTCGGCCAAGGTCCGTGGACCCCGTGGCAAATGGTTTGTTGGGGAATGGCCGGATTCATTGCCGGCTTACTGGCAAATACCTTCTTCATGAAACACATGGCTTGGCGCCTCATCTACGGCTTCATCGTTGGATTTATATTTGGCTGGGTCATGAATATGTGGATATTCTTCAGTGGGTTTGGGGATCTGACACTAGAGACATTTGTTTTATTGAACACACAGAGCTTCTTTTTCGATCTAGCCCACGCTTTATCTAACGTTTTTTTCCTTTTCTTGTTCAGTACGATTTGGATCAAGACTTTGAACCGATTTAAGGAGAAGTATGGTGTTTTTCAAGAAGATGGGGGAGAATGAAGGGTAGAAACGAGATCACGAAGTGTCGGTCGTCGTTATCAATCTTTGATAACAACCGACAGACACTTGAAGTGTAGTAATTTATTATAACCAAAAGTTACTTTACGATTTAATGTATAAAGCTGTGGCAGAAACATTAGTGGAACTTTCCACAGATAAAAACATCAGTAATTACACAACGATAATTTTTAAGCAAATGAACTTCATCGATACCAAGCCATTTAGGAATTCTAAAATCAATTTGCGCTTCAAGTTCAGCAACGTAGTCATTAAAGATGTTTCGTACAGTCTTTTCGTCAACGCCAATCCCCTCCGCAACACTGGTAAATGTTTTTTCCAGACTGGTTTCTTGAATCCAATTTATTAGTCTATTAGTAACAGAACGATTGACATCCATAACTGGTAAATCTTCAAAAAATGTTTCATTACATTCCCCACATTTATATCGTTGGCGATTGACATAAATGCCGACCCGTTTTGCGTGCATTGGCAGGTCGAAAAATAGCTGTGTAATACAAGGTAAGAAATAAATTAAAATCTAAACAGGACGAATTCCACACGATAATCCGAATACCCAATTTTTCTTAACAAATAGATTTGCGTGTTCCCTTCCTTTGTGTCAAACCGCGGACCAACTCTAATTTTCCTAATCTGAATTACCTATTACCTATCTAAATTGCCTCATCCAGTAGTTTAGACACTGTATTTTTGTTCCTATCTATTTTATACTATTTGATAATTAACGGAATTTACCTTTTCTACAATAAAGTTTGACTGTTCGAGCCTCTTTACTAGATTTAAAGACAATTCCCCTTTGCCACTGGACTGTTATTCTTTGTAACCGCCAATTATTTAGGCGTTTACATAAAAATGAACGAGGAGAGTGGAAAATGAAAAGGTACAAGCATGTCCTGTCCGTTTGTGTTCTGACCCTCTTAGCAATAGGAATGTACGTGGAAGGTTCTGTTTCTATCACCGCACAAGCCCAGATGAAAGCCCCACCCCCAGTTTTAATAGATGGTTCCGTCTCGAATTCGATTGCAGGAAGTGGCGGCAATGGAAATGAGGAGACTCCTGGCGAATGGTACCGAGGAGAAACTCCAGATAACTTGATGGAAAATGCCCCTGTTTTGCTTTTTGTCCCTGGTTTAAATAATGTTGCTCAAATTTTTTGGGAAGACAATAATATGTATGATACTGCTTATCAGGCAGGATATCAGACGGCTTTTGTCCAGCTCCATGATGCTGGAGGCGAGTCGGCAGATATGTGGAATAATGGAGAATTGCTTGCATCAAAAATCAGGGAGATTTCCCTACATTTTAACGGGAAGCCAATCACTGTCGTTGCGTACAGTAAAGGTGGAGTGGATACGCATGCGGCAATCACGTATTATGGTGCAGGGCCGTACATGGAAAATGTAATTACGTTATCCAGTCCCCATCACGGTTCCGAGCTTGCTGATCTTGCATACAGCAGCGGGGCAGGCTGGCTTGCAGCGCTGATTGGTCTGCAAGGCGAGGGAACAGCCTCCATGCAGACCGCTTATATGGCGGATTTCCGTATGCAGACAGATGCCAATGCCAAAGCCTATCAGCATAATTATTTCACCCTTGGAGGTACGGGATGGGGGCCGGTTTTCTCCGCGAATTGGTTTGGTGGTGTCTACTTGTCCAGCTACGGGCCAAATGATGGGGTCGTAACGACCGCGAGCAGCAACTTACCAGGGGGACAAGAACTTCTGATAGGCGACTGGAATCACACCTCTATCCGTACCGGAGCTACATTCCCGGTATTCCAAAATTATCTAAGCGGAGAACATTTGACAGCAGCCCAGAGCAAATCACCAATCAGTGATCAGAAAAATATGCCTGCTCCCATAACAAACCGCTGGGTGGATGGAGGTCCTATTGTTGACAAGGCTGAGATTGAGCTAAACGTGGAGAAAAATGTTAAGAGTTTGACGCTGCAGTTTTTAACAGCAGAACCATTGACAGACGTAGAACTGATTTCCCCGTACGGAAAAGTAGTGAACACGAAAGTAAAAGAGGTACCGATGAAAGAGGGTATTTTTAAAGATGCAATCGGATATATTTTGGAAATTCCGGCACCAGAGGCAGGGGCATGGACCATAGCTGTCCAGTCTAATGCTGAAGAAAACGCCTATTTATTTGTTGCTGACTTCGAAAGCACACCACTAATTAAAGCAAACAAGGGATATGGTGTCATGCAGCAGGTGGAGCTTCAAGCGGATGCCAAACAAATTAATCTCGATAGTTTGGTAGTGGACTACCATATGGTGGAAACACAAAACCCGGATAATCAGAAAAAATGGAAAGCAACTGGACGGAACGCACTCTCGCATAACCTAAATTTGGATAAGCATAAAAAAGGTAGTATCTATACGGTTACCATTATTATTGAAGGAAAGACTAAGGAAGGACATGCATTTAATCGGAGTGTGATTTATTCTTATTGATTGGATCTTAGTCTATGAATCAGTAAAACGATAGGTTATATTTTGGAAAAAAAGAATCCACATTCTACTGGATTCTTTTTCTCGTTAACGCTTGGTAGATCGCTTTCTCTAGGCCAACGTCACCAAATACTTTTCAAAATTAATCACTTCAAATTCAGAGGACATCTTCCATGTAAGAATCGTGGATCACTTCGGTGAGGAATTTGACTGTAAGTTGTACAGCATTTTCCAGGTTTTCCCCGCGCATCATACTTCCCATAATGGCCGACGCAAATAAATCCCCTGTACCTGAGTAGCTCTTCCCGTTATATTCCATCGCTTGGTAAAACGCGCTGTTTCCCTCAAGATACATATTACCGATTGAGCGCTTACCGGCAATCAGGATAAGGAAGAG